>JAQCHM010000317.1 GCA_027730885.1 Actinomycetota bacterium
GGAATATTCAGCGGTCTCGACTAGGTGTGATGACCGGGGACGTTGTCCTTGAGCGTTGAGATCGGTGTTGACCATCCGAGTGCGCCGTGTGCTCGGTGGTGATTGTAGAAGTGGACGAAGTGCTCGTAGTGATCTGAGCGTTCGCGGTCGCTGTGCCAGTCGCGGATGTAGGCCCATTCTTCGAGCAGGATCCGGTGATATCACTCGGCTTTGCCGTTGGTCTGTGGCCGGTTGGGGCGCGTGAACTTCGGAGTGGTTCCGAGGTCTTCGAGCGTGGTCCGCCAGAGCTTGGATCGGTAGCAGGAACCGTTGTCGGTGATGACGCGCTCGACGGTGATGCCGAGCTGGTTGAAGAACTCGTTGGCGCGGTTCCAGAAGCCGACGGCGGTGATGGCTTGTTCGTTCGAATGGATCTCGGAGTAAATGATTCGGGTGCGGTCATCGAGCGCGGTGTGCAAGAACCGGTAGCCGGTCGAGGCCCGTTTCACGGTTGGCGCGTTGCCTCGGCCGTGGATGCGCCAGCCGCCTCCGTCGGGGATGCCGGCGAGCTTCTTGACGTCGACATGGATCAGCTCACCTGGCCGATCGCGTTGATAGCGGCGGATTGGTTCTGCTGTTGCGCGGTCACCGGAGTCGAGCCGGCGGAGTCCTTCAGCGATCAGAATGGTTTGGACGGTTGAGCCGGCCCGGCCGACTTCGTGGCCGATGTGGGCGGCGCCCCAGCGGCGTTGTTTGCGTAGCTCGATGATCCGGCGGCGGCACTCCGGAGGTGTTGCGTTCGCCGAGGTCTTCGGCCCGGCTCGATCGGTCGAACAGGCCGTCGTCGCCCTCGTAAAGGTAGCGATTACGCCACTTCGTGACGGTCTTCGCGTCGATCTGGAATCGTTCTGCGGTGGCCTCAATGGTCCAGCCGTCGTCGATCACCAGCAACACCATCTTGCGGCGCTGGCGCGGTGTGAGTGCCGCGTTCGGGTGTTGGGGTTTAGCGTTGGTCATTGAGCCCTCCTTGCGATGGATGTGCGTTGTTGAAGACACACAGCCTCGCTCGGAGGGCTCAACTAATTCAGCGGACCAACAATCTCATCGGGCAGCCCCAATGTCCCCGGTTATCACACCTAGTTGTACTCGGTCATGAGGTTGGTGACGGTTTGACGTAGGTGAGGACCTTCGGCTGATGTGGAGTTTGCCGCTTCACAAAAACCGAAAGGTCCTCATGTCTCACCGTAATGCCCGCCTCACGTTCCATGGCCGCCTGCTGCTCGTTGAACGTATCCAAGACGGCCAGCCCGTCTCGCACGTCGCGAAGGCCACCGGCGTCTCTCGTCAGTGCGCAACGAAGTGGCGTGACCGCTTCGATGCCGAAGGCATCGATGGTCTTCATGACCGCACGTCGCGTCCGCATCGGATCGCGAACCAGACGCCACCTGAGGTCGAAGAACAAGTCCTTGCAGCGCGTCGTGAGCATCGGTGTGAACCCGATCAGCTCTGCCACGAAGTGGATGTGCCGGCACGCACAATCACACGGATATTGCGTCGCAATGGCGTCCCACGGCTTCATGATTGTGACCAGTTAACCGGCGATCTGATCCGGGCGTCGAAGACCACAGCGCTGCGTTATGAACGCGACCGGCCGGGCGAACTGGTCCACATGGACGTCAAGAAACTCGGGCGCATCCCGCCCGGCGGCGGCTGGAAGGCCCACGGCCGAAAGATGGGCTCCACTGCTGCGAAGAAGAAAGCCAAGATCGGTTTCGACTACATCCACTCGATTGTCGATGACCACACACGTCTCGCGTATTCCGAGATCCACGACGATGAGAAGGGCGAGACCTGTGCCGGGTTCTTCGAGCGTGCCATCGAGTTCTACAAAGGTCACGGGATCACGATCGAACGGGTCATGACCAACAACCATTGGAGCTACAAACACACGACCCGGCTTGCTGAACTAATCGACGGGATCGGCGCCTCTCACAAGTTCATCCGACCGCATTGCCCATGGCAGAACGGCAAGGTCGAACGGTTCAACCGGACCCTGCAAACCGAGTGGGCCTACCGACAGATCTACGAGACCAACGCAGCACGCTCAGCGGTTCTGCCAGACTTCTTGCACCGCTACAACCACCAGCGGCAACACCACGGACTCAAAGGTCAAACACCCATCAGCCGACTGTCACCAACCTGACGACCGAGTACAACTAGTACTGCGGGAACGCCGTCCTCGCCAGGTAGCGCAACGCGTCGTCGCGCGGGTCCTCGACGCCCTGCTCGCGCATCGACGAGTTGTTCGGTATCCACGCCGTACCACCGGACAAGCCGGGGGTGCCACCGACATGATCCTCGCGTTCGAACAGCATCACTGAGCAACCCTCGCGCGCTGCGGTGACGGCTGCGGCCAAACCAGCTGCGCCGCTCCCGACCACCAGAACGTCGGCCTCGTAATCAAACATGCTCCCGGACATCGACCCCCCATACGGTCAGGTCAAGCCGCCCGGACCTTAGCTCGCGGCCCGGTCCGAGGCCGAAAGCTGAGCACGGTTCGAGAAATCGAAGACCCAGGCGCTGGTCTCCGCCACGCGAGTCGTTCTATGTCGGTCAGGCCTCGCGCTGGTTCGACCAGTGCGTCGGATCGAACAACTCGAGCATGTAGCAGAGCTTCCCGTCGAGATACACGTTCTCGTACGGATTCCCGTTCGGGAACTCGGCGTTCGCCGTCACCCTGGCCGCCGTCGAGTCGCCCTGAGCGATGATCTCGAGCACGTTCCAGCGGAAAGTCCCTAGTTGGTAGTAACGCCCGCTCGTGAAGATCCGCTCGAGCCGTCCGAGCACGTTCGCGTGCCCTCGTCGGGGTTAGGCTCGCACCGACGGACAGGTGTTCAGCTCCACGTCCTCGGCCATCAGGTCGCCCAGCGTGGCGATGTCGGTGTTCGACATCGCCTCGAACCACTGTTGCGCCAGACCACGATTACGTTCCTCGATCTCGGTGCTGTGTTGCATCAACACAGCACCGTAGACCCAGGTCTCGGCAGCGTCGAGCGTTCTTACCGCTGATCGAGACGGCCGACGTCGGCCAACATCGGTTTGAGCTCGTTGCACACCGTCGCGATACCTCGGGCCACCATGTCCTCCGGCATACCGGCGATCGACGCCCAGAAGAGCAGTGTCTCGACGGGGGCGTCGCCGACCAACGTTCGGAGCTCGGTGGCGACCTACTCGGGCGTCCCGTATCGAAATGCGATCAGTGGCGTCGTTCCCGACGATGCGATCAGTCGTTCGGGATCGACCGGACGCGGGGTCGGGGTATCGGTGCCGGCGACGGCGGCGGCGGCGCGGCGCGGTAGGTGTCGAACATGTGGGAGAGATGACGTGACACGACGGGCCAATCGCACTCGGGGTCGTTCGTCACCCAGGCCGACGCATTTCCGGCCATGCGCGCCGTCTCTGATGCGTATCCGGCTTCGGCGAGCCCCGCAAGATACGGATCTGCCATGGCGTGATTCGGTGTGAGTAGCCCAGCACCGAGCAACCCAGCGCGGCGGGCACCCTGTGGCCCGGCGTAGCCCATCCAGATCGGTAGGTCCGCCTGGACGGGGCGCGGGTGGATCCGTTCCGACCAGAGTTGGCGGAGCTCGCGGCATCGCTGGTCGGTGGTGGCGTAGCGGTGACCGATGTCGGCGTCGAACAGGTCGAACTCCGGTCGACTGTACCCGGCACCTATCCCGAGGTCCAGACGGCCGCCGCTCACAAGGTCGACGACGACCGCCTGTTCGGCAAGATGGACCGGGTGGTGGAGCGGGGCGAGCACAACTGTGGTGCCGATGCGCACCCGGCGCGCGTCCGGGCCGCCATCGCGGCCGCCATCGTGAGCGGCTGCGGGAGGTACCCATCGTCGAACATGTGGTGTTCGGTCACCCACACCGAATCAGCACCGAGGCGCTCCGCTTCTTCACACATTTCGAGCGTGAATCCGCAGAGCCGGGCCGGATCGTGCCCCCACGCTGGTGGGTTGCGCAAGTCAAAGTAGATTCCGATCTTCATGATCGGCACGGTACGCGGACGGCCAGGCCGGCTCCACGAGCGGTGCTAGTGAGCAAGACGCGTCTTCCGCAGCGGGATCGCCGGAGTATCACGCGGTGTCAGCCTGGTGGTTGGCTGACCGCCGACTGGCTGCTCATGTCGATCACGAGCCGACGGTGATCGATGGCCCAGCGGCCATCACGGCGAGACCAGGTATCGAAGTAGCGCGCACGGGCGACCGTGTCGATGGTGTCCCCGTCGTGATGGGCGAAGCCCAGGGCGACGGTGACGTACGACTCGCTGTGGGCCTCGTCGCCGTCGACCTCGACCAGGATGTTCGTCACCTGATGGGACCGTGCCGTCGTCGGTGCGCACCATCGAGTCGCGGTACCAATGGCCGAGGAGCGACATGGCGCCCGCTCCGATCGGCATCGGATTCAGGCA
>JAQCHM010000318.1 GCA_027730885.1 Actinomycetota bacterium
CCGTTGAGGGTCGTGCCGACGTGGACCCAATCCTCGTGGGCCTCGAGGGTGGCCAGCGTCCGGCGGGAGAACCTGGCGTCCGCCCGGAGCTTCACGTACGTCGATCCCGCCGCGGCGTCGGCGACGAGCCCGTCATCGAGTCGCACGTTCACCTGACCGGGCCCCATCGACGCGTCGAGCCGCGCCTGCAGTTCGATGACCGCTTCCGGGGCCGCAAAGTCGGTCGGCTCCTCCGATCCGGGGACACCGACCTCGGCCAAGGGTCCTTCCATCTGACGCAACGTGGCGTCGAGGGAGTCGGCAAGATCGAGGACCGTCGGTCCGTCCTGGTGGAAGGGGTCATCGGGTCGGCCGTACAACTTCGAGGAGATGGGACCGAACGCCGGGGTACCCCGTTGCTCGAGGAGGTCGATGGTGGACCGATAGGACCGTGCGGTCAGACAGAGCAGTTGGCTGATGGCCGAGTCCGAGCCGAGGTGGTTGACCGTGTCGGCCTCGATCCGCAGAAACCGGCGGCGCAGCTCGGTCGGGTCGAACGTGAGTGGTCGACGCTGCTAGTAGGAGCGATCGACCATCGGCTGTCGACCAAAGCCATCGGCGAAGAACTGCGCCCGGACTTCGTCGGTCCACTTGACCGACTCCAACACGCGGATGTCGGTCTGCGCCCCGACGATCCGGTCGGACAGCTCACGCACCGCTTGCTTCTCAAACACCGATATCCGAGAGCAGACCGTCCGCCGTCGCCTCCAACAACGGAAGGGTGTCGGCGATGGTCGCCATCCGCTCGTCGGTGCTGTCGCCAACCTTCCACCGGTGGTGGAGTTGTTGGACGACGACCGCCGTCTTCCACTGGGCGAAGGCCTCGTACCAGGCGAGATGTGCCAGATCGAAACCGGTGCGTTCGCCGTAACGGGTTGCCATCTCGCTCCGGCTGGGCAGACCCATGAGGGTCATCCCGTCGTGGCTCGCCCGCTTGACGTCGGTCGAGTCGGCGGGGTCCGGCCAGTAGTTCATCAGGGTCCCGAAATCGATGAGCGGGTCACCGATCGTCGTCATGTCCCAATCGAAGAAGGCGACCACCGTGTCGGGGTCGCCGGCCGCGAACATGCAGTTGTCGAGCTTGAGGTCGTTGTGGACGAACGACACACGCTGGGTCGGCGGTACCGACGAGGCAAGGCGCCTGTGCAGACCGGTCATCGTCGCGTCGTGACGGGGGTCGGCGACCAGGTCCCAGCGTTTGCGCCAGCCGCTGACCTGTCGTTCGACGAAGCCGTCCGGTCGGCCTAGATCGGCCAGGCCGCACGCCTCGGGGTCGAGCAGATGGAACTCGGCGACCGTGTCGGCCAGAGCGAAACCCAGCCGTTTCCCGATGCTCGGCGCGTTCCGCATGTCGGCGGGCACAACACCACGGATCACCTCGCCGCGTCTGCGCTCCATGACGAAGAAGTCGGACCCGGCGACGGTGCGGTTGTCACAGAACAACAACGCCCGCGGCGCCTTGTCGAAGAACGGCCAGAGCTTCGACAGGACCTTGTACTCCCGCTTCATGTCGTGCGCCCCGGGGGCGATCGTGCCGAACGGCGGGCGTCGCAGCACCAGTTCGGTCTGGTCGCCGAAGGCCACGAGGTAGGTGAGGTTGGCGGCACCGTTCGGGAACTGCTCCACCGCGAACGCGCCCGAAGTGTCGACGTCGGCGGGAAGGTTCGTGCGCAGGTGGGCTTCGATGGCGGCCCAGTCGAGTTGCTCTCCGGGGCGCACCTCGGCCGTCTCGGCCGGCGGGACATCGACGAACGGGTCGACCGGCGCCGCGACCGGAGCGAGACGACGGGCCAGGCTGATCTCGTGACCGTCGGGATCACGAAGGTGGAAGTAGCGCTCACCCCACGACGCATCCGATGGCGCCATCTCGGGAGTCAGCCCGGCCGCCAGCGCCTTGGCGTACAGCTCGTCGGGGCTGTCGACGTGGAAGATCACTCGTCCCCATGCACCCGAGGCTTGAACGAAGCCGTCGAGCCGTTGCAGGTTCACGAAGTTGTCCGCACCAGGAGCGAGTTGCAAGGTGCAGAACGACGTGTCGGGGCCGCCGAAGACCACCACCCCTCCGAGCAGCTCGTAGAACGCGATCGACCGAGCCAGATCGGCGACGTGGAACGTGATGGCGTTGATCTCACGGTGCGGGAGCGGAGAGGACACGCCCAGATGATTGCACGGATGGTCAAGGGGTTCCCGGTTCGATGACGGCCGCGAGTAGCGTGACCATTCGTGTCCAGGGAAGATGATCTCGCCATCGCCGCGGTCGAACTCGCCAACGCTTCGTTCTATGCCGCCCACGAGGCCCGCGACTACGAGGCCATGGCCTCGGTCTGGGAGCACAGCCAACGAGCGATCTGCGTGCACCCGGGCTGGCCGATTCTTCGGGGGTGGCCAACGATCGCCGAGTCCTGGCAGCGCATCTTCCTCGGTCCCGGACGCAACCAGTTCATCATCACCAACGAGGAGGTCATGATCGACGGCGACATGGCATGGGTCACCCTCGACGAGAACCTGGTCGACGGGCCCAGCGCCGGCACCATCGCTGCGACCAACGTGTTCATCCGCACCAACACCGGTTGGCTGTTGACCTTGCACCACGGTTCACCCGTCATGCCTCGCGGCTGACCTACAGTGACCGGGTGACTACCACCAACGAGCCCGACCTCGAGGCCGGCGACGGGCAGGGCCTCCTGCCAGGACCGCTGAAGTCGCTCATCGAATGGGTGGTCGTCCTGGTCGTCGCGGTGGCCGTCGCCCTGTTCTTCCGCGCTTTCCTCCTGCAGTCGTTCTGGATCAAGTCCGGCTCGATGGAGACCACGCTCCTCATCCGGGATCGGGTCATGGTCAACCGCCTCAGCTATCGCTTCGGTGAACCTGAGCGCGGTCAGATCCTCGTGTTCGAATCGGTCGATCCCAACGCGGCCGCGTCGGGCGAGCAGGATCTCATCAAGCGGGTCATCGGAGTCGGAGGCGACACCATCGAGGGCCGCGACGGCGAGGTGTTCGTCAACGGCAGCGCAATCGACGAGCCGTACCTGGACGAGGGTCAGTACACCAACGACTTCGGGCCGGTCGTGATCGAGCCCGACCACCTCTGGCTGATGGGCGACAACCGCATTCGCTCCAGCGACTCTCGCTACTTCGGCCAGGTCCCGGTCGACAACGTCATCGGGCGGGCCTTCCTGCTGTATTGGCCGCTCGGGCGGGCCGGCACGCCGTAGCTCCCGGGTGCAACCGGGTCAGGCGTCCCACCGTCCTCTGGCTCACTTGTAACTACCGCCCAGCAGTTCTCGAGCCATGATGAGGCGCTGGACCTCGCTCGGCCCCTCGCCGACGCGGCGGATGCGAAGCTCTCGATACCAACGTTCGAGGGGCAGGTCCTTGGTCATGCCCAACCCGCCATGGATCTGCATCGCCCGGTCGACCACCCGGCCCGCCCCCTCGGTGGCCACCAGTTTGGCCATCGCGGCCTCGGTGCGGAAGCGCTCGTTGCGATCGGCACGTTGCGCAGCCTCGAGGATGGCCCAACGAGCATGGCGGATGTCGATCTCGTTGTCGACCAACATCCACTGGACTGCTTGCTTCTCGGCCAATGGTCCACCGAAGGTTTCACGGCTCTTGGCCCAATCGATGGCCATCTCCTGGGCCTTGATCGCAACGCCGAGACAGCCCGCGGCGTAAGGAATTCGCTGGCGGTTCAGGCGATCGTTGGCGATGCCGAACCCCCGGTTGAGTTCGCCCAGGATCTGTTTGCCGTCGACCCGCATCTCGTCGAAGGAGATCTCGGTTGCGTACCGGGTTGAGCGCAGCGTGTGGACCACCCGCCGCACGTTGAACCCGGGCGTGTCGGTGTCGACGATGAACGCGGTGACACCGTTGCGCCCGGGATCGTCGGAGGTGCGGGCGAAGACCAGCGCGAAGTCGGCCTTGTCGGCCCCCGAGATGTAGAGCTTGGCCCCGTTGATGACCCACTGGTCGCCGTCCTGGTGGGCTCGGGTCTGGATGGCACGGGCGGGATCGCTGCCGCCCGAGGGTTCGGTGAGTGCGAAACAACCCTTCTTCTCGCCACGAAGAGCCGGATACAGGTACCGCTCCTTCTGGTCGTCGTTGGCCTCGTACAGCTGGGCCAGCCCGGCTCCACCGAAGGTGTCGTAGCACGGGTTGTAGAGGCCGGCGCGGTGTTGGCTCATCTCCATCGCCATCAGGGCCCTGGTGGTGGTGTCGAGCCCAGGACCACCGAACTCCTCGGGGATGTCGAGACCGTAGAAGCCCATCTGCTTGGTCAGGGCAACGAGCCGGGCGTGGTCTTCGGGGGCGAGGACGCCCGAATCGGGATCGAGGTCGGCCTCGAGGGGAAGGATCTCCTCTCGGACGAAACGCCGGACCGTTTCGATGATCATCT
>JAQCHM010000319.1 GCA_027730885.1 Actinomycetota bacterium
GCGGGGTACGGCAGAGCCGGAGGGCTCGATGTACCGACCGAAGACTGGGAACGGATGATGGCGGTCCACACGTGGTCCCACCTGGCAGCAGCTCGGGCCGTGGTCCCCGGAATGATCGAACGCGGCGGCGGCTACCTGCTGAGCACGGCCTCGGCCGCCGGGCTGCTCACCCAGATCGACTCCGGTCCCTACGCCGTCTCCAAACACGCAGCCGTGGCCTTCGCCGAGTGGGTGCTGATCAATCACGGCGACGACGGCATCGGCGTGTCGGTGCTGTGTCCTCAGGCGGTGCGTACGAACATCCTCGGCCCACGCGCGGTCAAGGGCGGCGGGGGGCGCCAGGCCACGGGTGATGGCGTTCTCGAGCCCCATGTTGTGGCCGAGGCGTGCGTCGATGCCATGCGTGAGGGTCGGTTCCTCGTGCTGCCGCATCCGGAGGTTGCCACGTACTTCAACCGAAAGGCCACCGACTACGACCGATGGCTCGACGGCATGCGCCGCCTCCGCCGACGTCTGCGGAGTGGTTCGTGAACGGTGAGCCGGCAGCGGTTGCCATCGATCGGGTCGGGGTGGGCCGCTGTTTCGGCTGCGGCCAGGCCAACGAGGGAGGGCTTCGGCTCAAGTTCTTCCAGCTGCCCGATGGCGTCGTCGAGACCCGTCACCGAGCGGCATCCCATCACTGCGGCCTGGACACCGTGGTCCATGGCGGTATCCAGGCCACCATCCTCGATGAGGTCATGGGCGTTGCGGCCCAGCTCGCTCTGCCGACTGACGGGTCGAACCTTGCGTGCGTGACGGTGGAGATGATGCTGTCCTACCGCCGGCCGGTGCCCATGGATGAAGACGTCGTTGCCCGCGGTTGGCATGTCCGCAACGAGGGGCGCGACCTGCACGTGGGAGGGGCGATCGTCGCAGCCGACGGGACCGAGCTGACGGTCGCGACGTCCAGATGGCGGCAGCTCCGCCAGCTCTGAGCCGGCGAACCACCCGCCTGGCCCGCCCGGTCGAACATACCGCGTGCACTTATACACCGCTGGGCGGTGCGCGCTGCACGCGGTTGTCGGGTTTCGGTGGTGATGGGTGTGGCGGAGGTGGACGGGAATCGAACCCGCCTACGATGGATTACATCGCACACCCGCTTTGAAGGCGGGGGAGCCCACCAGGTACTCGGACACCTCCCAGCGGTCCCACACCCTACCGGATGGCCCATGTTCGGGCCTATCCGACGAAGCCCTCTGCGGGCACTCGCATCTCTGCGAGCATCGCCCCACCCGATCGTCTCCTTTCAGGGAGCGAGCTATGCTTGCGTTCTTCACCGCCAAGGGCGGTTCTGGCTGTTCCGTCGTAGCGTCGGCCGCGGCACTTCTGTCGGCCCGGCTCGGGCCGACGCTCCTCGTCGAGCTGGGTGGCGACCTGCCGGCGGTTCTCGGCCTGGCGGAACGAGCCGATCACGCGGCGAGCCACCGTGGGCCATCCGATGACCGATCGGACGGACTCGGATTGGTCGACTGGCTCGCGGCCGAGAGCCCACTGCCCGATTCCCTTCGGCGGATCGAACGCTCGGTGTCGGACACGTTGTCACTCCTTCCACTGGGTATTGGGCCACTGGGTATGGGGCCGCTGGGTATCGGACCGCCGGGTATCGGACCGCCGGGTATCGGCGTCTTCGATCCGCGGCCTGACCAGGTCCAGCTGCTGATCCGGCTGCTGCGGACCGACGGGCGCCGGGTCGTGCTCGACGTGGGTCACGTGCCGAGCCAGCCGGCGGGTCGAGCCCGAGGCGCCCCGCAGTCGAGCGGACGCGTGTCGCTGCTCGAGGCCAGCGATCGCACGGTGTTGGTCACTCGGGCCTGTTACCTGGCGCTCCGGGCCGCCCATCGCCTCACAGCTCCGGACCAAGTCGTGCTCATCAGCGAGCCGGGCCGGGCGTTGTCGGCCGCGGATGTCGCCGCGGCGGTCGGCAGCCCCGTGGCCGCGGTGCTTCGATGGGACCCCGCGATTGCAAGAAGTGTCGATGCCGGTGTGTTGCGAGACCATTTGCCTCGGTCGCTCCGATGCCTGGCCGATTTGGTGGCGCGATGAGACGCCCGGCCCGGCCGGCGGTCAGCGCCTCCGATCGCGCCGGTCACGTACCTCTCGACGCGCTGTTGGCCGAAGTCTTGAGCGCGACGCCGCAGGCCGGTCGGAGCGCGCTGATCGAGGAGGTACGCCACGTCGATCCCCTCATCAGCAGCCGACAACTGAACGAGGTGGTCGAGCAGGCTTGGCAACGCGCCCACGGACTCGGGCCGATCGGCGCCCTCCAGGCCGATCCCGCGATCACCGAGGTCGTGGTCAACGGTCCGGGCGCGGTCTGGATCGATCGCCACGGGGGTTAGGAGGGAAGGGGCCCCTGCGTGTCGAACATGCTCAGGCACCGATCCGTGCGTCTTGTCGGTCGAGCGCCGTCATCGAGCCCACCGCGAGGCCGCCAGCCATTCCTGAGGGTCCACCCCGCATTCGCGGAGGAACGTTGCGGTCATGCCGTGGCGAAACTCGTTCCGTGGGGCCACTACGACCGCCGGAAACCTTTCCGCCACGTACCGATCCGCCGAAGGGAATCGGAAGGACCCGCCTGTCTGGCTCGCCACTGCCCAGAGCGAGTCCGCAAGGTCGAAGACGAAGGACTTGTACTCCGCCGGCGCGACCCTGGTTCGGATCATCCCCATCGCCGAGCGAACGTTCATGGAGGAGGCGGGTGTGGGCCTCCGCGACATGAGGTCCTGCGCCTGCTCGGCAGCCATCGCCTTGGCGAGCTGGCTGGCGTACTGCTCTTGACCCTGCATCAGTTCCAGATAGGTTGCAGCAACCTCGCCGTCCTCCGCGACGCCGTCGGCGTAGGTCACCATCGCCATGACAGCACTGGGCAGTCCACGGATCTGCTCCCACTCAGCAGGCGTGAACAGCGACTTGACGTTTGGCCCGCCTGCAACAGGCGGAGGAGGCGGCGGCTGCGAGTCAGGGGGACGAACCTTCGGTCGAGAGGCGATCGCGCTCAGCTCCGCCGCAGATGTGCCCGCCAGCTTCCAGGTCATGACCGAGCCGTTGGTGAACCTGATGTCGACGCCGGCGGTCAGCAGACCCCGCCGCCCCTTCGCCACCGAGACGATCTGATCCCAGGGCCATCGGAGCACCGACCCTGTTCGCGGTGTCACGTAGTAGAGCGCTGCATCCGTCGCGACCCAGTCGGCCTCGAGAAGCCGCATCCCGCCAGACCTCCCCAGCGAGGAAACGTGCCGCTCGAGGATCTCCTTGTCGAGCGCGGTGCACTTCGCCACACCTCGCCCGAGCACGGTCTCACCTGGATGATCTGTCTGCACCAGGCGCATTGATTCCACCACGACCCACCTCCTGGTTGTGCACCTCGTCTCGCAAGCCCCGCGGCTGCGGCAGCGCAGAAACCGAAGAGACTGGTTTGACCGGACGGCCACGTGATTCACGGGACCATCCACGTGCCGTTGTAGCCGGAGGGCGCTCGTCGAGCAAGGGCTGCGGGGATGACCTGAACAGTGGGCCGGTTCACCCCGACCCAGCGCCGACGTCCACTGCATCCTGTCCGGGTGCCGTCCTGGCGGCTTACGAGAGCAGTGCGAGGTAGCTTCCAGTCCGATGCTTCCGCCCGAGATCGTCGCTGCGTTTGCAGTCCTCGGCGTGACACCCGAGGCAACCGAGTCCGACCTGAAGGCCGCCTACCGGGTGCGTGCGTCGCTCGTGCATCCCGATGTTCACCAACACCGCGGCGAGGACGTGCTCACGCACGCGTCCGAGGCGATGCGGCAACTCACCGACGCCTACAGGCTTGCGGTGCGGCACGCCCGGGATCAGTCGCCGGCAGCCCGCAGTTCGTCGAGGCAGGCGCGCCGTGCTGATGCACCACCCGAATCCCGATCCGACGAACGAGCCGAGGCCGACGACCGCGAGTTCTGCTACCGCACATCCGAGTGGACTCGGGCTGACCGGGAGCGGCTCGGCCAGGTGCTCGAGCAACTCGCGGTTCCCTTCTACTGGGAGAGCGAGGACCTGGTCATCGACGACGAGCACGAGCTGGTCGTCGACCACCTCATCGCCGCCTTCGACGATCTCATCACGACGCTGTCTACGGTCAGAGACGACGATGTCGAGATCCTCTTCGACCTTGCCTCGAGTCCCAGCTCGTTCCGGTGGGCGGTTCCCACTGCCCTCACTGCGATGGACGTCCCGTGGTTCCTGGAGGGCACGGAGCTCGTCGTGGACAAGCGTTTCGAGTTCTGCACTGAGGAGCTCCTCACGGCCGCCGAACTTCGCTGAGGCACCTTGCCCGCTCCCCGCCGCGCTGACGTTCGGGCGACGGAGGCGG
>JAQCHM010000320.1 GCA_027730885.1 Actinomycetota bacterium
GGGGCCAGCGCCCGGGCGGCGACGACGGGAGCCGGGATCCACGCGAACGCGCCGCCGAAGCCGGCGAGGGACAGAGCGGCCGCGAGCGTCCTGGCCCCGGGCGCGATTGCCGCGAGGCCCAGCCCGGTGATCGCCATCACCATGCCGAGGCGCATGATGACCAGCAGCCGCAATCGACCCGCGATGGACGCGACCGTCAGCGTTCCGACCAGGTAGGCGGCGACGTTGGCCGTTCCGAGCGAGCCGGCAACGGTGTTGGACAGCCCGAGGTCGTCTCGGATAGCCGGAAGCAACACACCGTAGGTGAACCGCCCGAACGACTGAGCGACGGCAGCAACCGCGGCGACCAGGAAGACTGCAGGCAGCCCCGAGAACCGGACAACACCGTCGGTTCGGTCACCGAGCGTGACCCGGGACCTCATGACCGGACGCCGATCTCCTGCATCCTCACCGCCTTTCGATTCGGAGTCACGCCACCCTACGGGTTCCCCCCCCCAAATCTCCGACCGACTCCGCACCCACGACTCGAACTGCAGTACACAGCCCGGCGAAACCACGGTCCCCGTACTGCAGAACGAAGACCTACGCGAACTGCAGTACACAGCCCGGCGAAACCACGGTCCCTGTACTGCAGAATCGCAGGAGGCCTCGGTGGGGGAGCGACCGGGTGGCGGATCAGGCGGGTGTCGCGGCCCGTTCGTCGAGCCAGGCTTCAAGTCCGATCGACCGACAGCACTGGACGAGGAAGACTGGCCACGGCACTCAGATCTGCGGGTGTACGAGTTGGGGCGAGCTGTTCGTGGAGTAGTCATCAGGTCGGAGTCGAATCGAACCATGGTCGAGTCCGACTTCGACACCTTCTTCCGTGTCGAAGCGCTCTCCCAGGTCCGGCGAGCGACCTTGTTGCTCGGCTCCGTCGAGCTCGCCCATGACGTGGTGCAGGAGGCCTTCGTCCGGGTCTATCGGCGATGGGTGACGCTGGACGATCCCGGGAGCTACCTGAACCGAACCGTCCCGAACCTCTGCCGCGATCACTTCCGTCGCCAGGCAACCGCGCGCCGTCTCCTGCCTCGGATCAGCGCGCAGGCCTTCGAGGCAACCGACGAGGTTGACTTGCTCGACGACGTCCTTGATCGGCTTCCCTACAACCATCGGGCCGCGATCGTTCTGCACTTCTGGGTTGGCCTCAGCCACCGTGAGATCGCCGATCAGCTGGATTGCTCGCCCGGGTCGGTTGGGCCATGGATCCACCGCGGGCACAGGAAGATGAGAAAGGCACTCGCATGAAGAACTCGGAAGCCCTGAGCAACTTGGAAGAACGCCTGACGGAACGACTGAACGAACGAGCCGGGGTTGTCGAGCTTGGACTTACGGCCGAAGCGGTCAAGCGGCATGCGGACGACTCCCCGGCGGTAGACCTCGCAACGGGGCGAAGGGGTCGGGTGGCCTTCGCCGCTGCAGCGGGCCTGCTGACCGCCCTTGGCGGTGTTGCGCTCCTCGGTCGTAACGGGGCGGCCACTCGCTTCGAACTGGCTTCGCCAACCACCGAGAGCGCCGGACTGTCCACGACGGCGGCAATCGATGTGTCGGCCCCGGCAGACGTGCTTTCGATCGTCGTTGTCGAGCAGACCCCGGAGCGGGTTGCTTCGACGGGAGCAGTGTTTGATGCCGAGTTCGTCGGGCGGGTGGAGACCGGCCCGCCGAACGACCTCTTGTTGGCCGAGGAACCACAACTGGCCGGCGCCACCTGCGTCGCCGTGGGACTCGCGCTCGGATGCGTTGCCGACAACGGTGCAGGCGGCTTCACCTACGGATCGAACGAGGGCCCGGACGGCAACGTCGTCATCGAGAGCACCCGACGAGACGTCGCCGTGATGGCGGTGCAAGGGCTCGGCATCTTCGCCGCGGGACTACCCGACACCGTTGCGCAGGTCGAACCGCTCTTCGACGACCGGCGCTACGTTCAAGTGCCCGCCCGAGGAACCGTCGCATTTCCCATCGGACCGTCGTCGACGTTCGTCCAGCTCGTGGGTCTCGATGCTCTCGGTCAGCAGATCTGGGGTACCGAACGGGTCGGCGTTGCTCGTACGGCTGTGCTTCCCGGAGCTGAGAATGGCGAGCGGGCGCCGGTCGAAGGGGTGATCGAAGAGCTCGCCGATCTGTTGGTGCTCAATATGGCGCTGTCTTGGGACATGGAGCGTGCGGTCCGAGCGCTGGAGGACGACGACGGGACTGCCCCCGAGCCGTTCTTCCAGGAAAACGTCTTGACCAGTGGGGATCACGAGCTGCTCCTGTCCGTGAGCGTCGGTGATCCTCGAGCGACTGGGGGTTCGTCGGGCCGCGGTCAGCCATTTCGACTCGAAGGCACTGCTCGAGTGTTCGTTGGTGTCGACGGCGACGAAGCCCGATCGGTCGAGCTCTTCGACGGTGACCGTGTCGTCTACGTTCGATCCGAGCATCCTGAAGCCGCGCTCGACCTCGAGATGCTCGTGGACATCGCAGTGGACGTGAACCTGGCGCTGGCCCCAGCCGGCTGACCCTGGCGTTCGCCGACATCATCCGGCGCGAACAATCCTTCGTTCCCCGCGCAACATCGGACCCTCGTGGTGCATCGTCGGGGTAGATGGACTCGATGCCAGCGCCCCCGGACCGCTTCGACGGTCAGGCTGACGACGGAGTCGCGTCACTCTTCGCCGCCGGGCGTGCCTCGATGCTGCGAATGGCGTCGCTGATGGTCGGTTCGGGCGCGCTCGCTGAAGAGGTCGTGCAGGACGCGTTCGTGGCGGTCCGCGCACGTTGGTCGTCGCTCGAACGGCCGGGGGCGTACCTTCGGACAACGGTGGCGAACGGGTGCGCTCAGCTCCTGCGTAGGCGTGACGCCGAGTCCCGGGCATTGTCCTCGCTGGCCCCAGTCGCGGATGTCGAACTGCCCGCGCGACTGGTCGAGTTGCGCGATGCGCTTGACCGGCTCAGCGCGCAACAGCGAATTGTGGTTGTGCTGCGCTATTTCGTCGACATCCCCGACCAAGAGATCGCCGTCATCTTGGGCGTTCGCCCGTCGACGGTGCGCTCGCTCGCACGTCGGGCGTTCGCCCTCCTTCGAAAGGAACTGGAGTGACACCGCTCGAACAGCGCCTTCGTGCCGATTTGCCCGAACTTGCCGATGCGCTGCTTGCGCACCGAGCGACGGCGCCTCGACTGCCCACGGAGTCGTCGGAATTGCTCGACGCTCTCCCCGCGCCGCCGCGGCGGGCCACTTCGATTTTGCGGGTGCTCGTCGGAGCCGCAGCCACGGTGTCGATCGTGGCGGCCCTGATGCTCATCGGGAACCGACTGACCGGCCGCTCCGACCCGACCCGTATCGAGACAACGAATGCGGCTGCCCCGGCGCACTTCGGTACCTGGTCGCCACTGGCCGAGGCCCCAATCGAGCCTCGGTCATACGCGGTGACGGCCTGGACCGGTTCGCGGGCAGTTTTCTGGGCTGGCTCGAACATCGCAAGGAATGCCGCCTACGAGGATGGTGCGATGTACGACCCTGCGACCGACTCGTGGGAAGAGATGAGTGTTCCGGGATGGGGGCATCCGGGATTGACGTCAGCGTTCTTCGACGGTGAGCTGTACGCGCTCGCCAAGGGTGGAGGCACTCGCTTCGACCCGATCGCCGGGGAGTGGCGCGACCTGCCCCAGGTCGATGGCATGTTCTTGGCGGCGACGGTTGCTTCGGATGAGACCATCTGGGGCCTCGGCCCGGCAGCGAGCAACGTGATCGGCCAGCCCGATCTGGCCATCGCCCGCTTCGATCCGGCTGATGACACCTGGAGCTATGGGCCGGTGTGGGAGCCCAGCACTGAGCAATCAGCGATCGTCTCCGGGCTTTCGAGGCTCGAGTCGAGTGCAGTGTGGATCGGTAACGAGGTCTTCGTTTGCGGGCGAACCGGCGGATGCGTTGCCTTTGACCCATCAAACGAGACATGGCGTTCGATCCCGCCGGCGAGCAAAGCTGACGCACCTTCGGTCACCGTTGTCACCGAACTCGGACTGACGATGTTGGTCCAGAGCGGCGACGGATCGACCGCCTACGTCGAAGTGCTGAGCGAGACCGGTTGGGAGCGTCGGGTGTCCGAACTGCAGGTGGGGAACTTCGAGACGGTGACCACCGCTGCAGCAGGCGAGTGGCTCGCGATCTTCGCAAGCGAGGAGCCTCCACTCGTCGTTCATCTCCCCACCGGTGCCTGGCAGGTCGCTCCCGACGCCCGGCTCGCCGGGGTGCAGGCGCCGAACACGGTCTGGACGGGGGGCGAGCTGCTGGTGTGGGGTGGCAGGTCCGACGATCCCTCGCGCGTTGGCGGCGCACGTTGGACGCCG
>JAQCHM010000321.1 GCA_027730885.1 Actinomycetota bacterium
TGAATCGCGCCCGCTTGCAGGTCCGCGACATGGCTGCCGTCGCCGACTGGGGCCTCCTCCGTTCGGCCGCGACAGCCGCCGAACGCGCCGGGCTCACCGTGCACGTCGGTTCGGTGTTCACCTCGGACTTCTTCTACGACCCGAACGGCAACCCCTTCGACCTCCTCGAACGCTACGGCGTGCTGGCCGTCGAGATGGAAGCGGCCGGGCTCTACGGTCTGGCCGCCGAGCACGGAATTGCGGCGCTGGCCATGATGACGGTCAGCGACCACATCAAGCGGCATGAGGTCATGAGCCCCGGAGACCGCGAGCGCACCTTCGACGACATGATGCGCGTCGCGTTGGACGCGGTCTGAACCCAACCTGAGGTCGTGGTCGTTGGGTCACGATCCCGTGGACCCCCCGGCTCGGTCGATTCAGCCGACCGAACCCTCCATCTGGAGTTCGATCAGACGGCTCCACTCGACCGCGTACTCCATCGGCAGTGTGCGGGTAACCGGCTCGATGAAGCCGTTGACGACCATTCCGACGGCTTGCTCCTCGGAGAGCCCTCGACTCATCAGATAGAACATCTGCTCGTCGGCGACCCGGGACACCGTGGCCTCGTGGCCGATCAGCGCGTCCTGGGCGCCGATCTCCATGTAGGGGTAGGTATCACTGACCGAGTCGTCGTCGAGGATGAGGGCATCGCACTGCACGTGGCTCTTGCAGCCGTACGCGTCCTCCTCGACCCGAACGAGGCCGCGATAACTGGAACGCCCGCCGTCCTTGGAGATCGACTTCGCCACGATCTTCGACGTCGTCTCGGGCGCGGCGTGGACCATCTTGGCCCCCGTGTCCTGGTGCTGACCGGCACCGGCATAGGCCACTGAGAGCACCTCGCCACTCGCCTTTGGCCCGGCCAACCAAATAGCCGGGTACTTCATGGTCAACCGGCTGCCGATGTTGCCGTCGATCCAGGACATGTGTCCTTCGGCTTCGACATAGGCTCGCTTGGTGACCAGGTTGAAGACGTTGTTCGACCAGTTCTGAATGGTGGTGTAGGTGACCTGGGCGCTTGGTTTGACGATGATCTCGACCACCGCCGAGTGCAACGAGTCCGAGGTGTACACCGGAGCCGAGCAACCCTCGATGTAGTGCACCTTCGAACCCTCGTCGGCGATGATCAGCGTGCGCTCGAACTGGCCCATGTTCTCTGCATTGATCCGGAAGTACGCCTGCAGCGGCATGTCGACCTCGACGCCCGGCGGCACGTAGATGAAGGACCCACCGGACCACACGGCGGAGTTGAGGGCCGAAAACTTGTTGTCGTTGGGCGGGATCGTCTTGCCGAAGTAGGCCTTCACGATCTCGGGGTACTCGCGCAACGCGGTGTCCATGTCGCAGAAGATGACCCCCAACTGCTCGAGGTCTTCGCGATTGCGGTGGAAGACGACCTCGGACTCGTACTGCGCGGTCACCCCGGCGAGGTACTTGCGCTCGGCCTCGGGGATGCCGAGCTTCTCGTAGGTGTCCTTGATGGCGTCGGGCAGATCGTCCCAGTTGTTGACCTGCCCATCAGTGGGCTTGATGTAGTAGAAGATGTCGTCGAAGTAGATCTCGGACATGTCGCCGCCCCAATTGGGCATGGGTCGCTTGCCGAAGTGCCGGAACGACTTGAGACGGAAGTCGAGCATCCAATCGGGCTCGCCCTTCATCCACGACATCTCACGGAGGATGTCCTCGGTCAAGCCGCGCTTGGGCTTGAAGACGTAGTTCTCTTCATCACTCCACCCGAGCTTGTACTTCCCAAGGTCCAGGGACTCAACGGTTGTCATGACAACGCCTCCGGCTCGAATGCTCGATCTCCACGTGCCCGGGTACTCCACTTGCGGAGTGCCACCGAACTCGAATTTATACTACCGGGATAGTAACAAAGGTCGGGGTGATTGTCGCAGGCAGCCTGAGGAGCGTCGAGCGTCAGTCGAGACGCCGCAGCTCGCGCCGGTAGCGCTGCGCCCGCTCGGTGTACTTGGCCACCGCAGATGTGATCGCCTCAGGGTCCACCCGATCGAGCAGGATCTTGGCCGGAATACCGAGCGCCATGCCCCGACTCGGCACCTCGGTGTCGTTGGTGACCACGGCGTTCGACCCGACCAGCGACCAACTCCGCAAGATCACCCGATGCAGGACGACGGCGCCGTTGCCGACGAGCACGTCGTCCTCCACCTGGCATCCTTCGAGGTGGACGAGGTGGCCGACGACACACCTGTTGCCCACCACGGTCAGGTGATTGTCCGTCGTGTGCAGCACACTGCCGTCCTGAATCGACGTGAAATCACCGACGCTGATACAGCCCTTACCGTCGCCCCGCAGCACCGCACTCGGCCAGACCGAGCTGCCCTCGCCGATGTGGACATCGCCGATGACGGTGGCCTGCGGGTGAACGAATGCAGTCGGATGGATCACGGGTACTCGGTCACCGAGCGCGTAGATGGCCACCCCCGAACCTTATCGAGTCTCTCGCGAAAGGTCAGTACCAGCCGAGCGACCGAAGGTCCATGACCAGGGCCGACAACGACAAGCCGACGAGGACGAACACCGTGGCGTAGGCCAGCGGGTTGAGCACCCGGAGATCGAACCGCACGGAGCGATCGCGACGCACGAGTTGCAGCACCCGCTCGATCACGATGCTGGCCGCATGGCCACCGTCGAGCGGCGGGAGCGGCAGCAGGTTGATGGCGCCGATTGCGCAGGACAGGATGCCGAACCAACGCAATGCCATGACCGCTCCGGCCTCGACGGCCTGAGACGTGATCTCGGCTTGGCTCACGGGCGACATGAAACGAACTCGCGGCTCGCTACCGGTGACCGTTGCGCCCAGGTAACTGGTGATGTCGGTCACCCACGTCCAAAGCGCCTGGCCCGTACCCGAGATCACGAACCAGAGATCGTCGAACGCAGTGCCGACCGAAGCGGTCGCGGCGGCGCCCTCGAGGAAGTTGGCCAGACCGAACGCGACCAACGCGCACACCAGGTTGACGATGCAGCCGGCGAGGATTGTCGCCATGCGCCGAGCGTGTCCGGCAGCTCGGTAGGTGCCCGCTTCGTCGACACCTTCGGCAAGCTTCTCGGTGGGCGTCATACCGGGAATCTTCACGTACCCGCCGAGGAACAGGGCTTTCAAACCCACGCGCAAGTCGCCGCGCTGAACGGCGACGATCTCGGGCCCGAACCCCCAGAAGAACTCCGTAGGCCGCATGCCGACGCGCCGAGCGACAAGCAGATGCCCCAACTCGTGCACCAGGATGACGACCCCGAGAAACGCCAACAGCCAGAGCCCTGACGGCGCGAACAGGGCGAGCGCGAGCACCGAGGCTGCCGCAGCGGCTCCCCAGAGCGGCGAAACCGACCAGCTCGTCGAGATCGGCCGATCCGACAGTCCGTCGTTGACCGGCGTCTCGTGCAACAGCGTCTCGCTCAACGGCTCCGACCTGCAAGGTCCTGCGCTCGCCGACGTTCCGAGGGCGAGCAGCTCCAGGTGGTCAGTATGGACTACCTCTCCGCCCCGACGTTTGAGCGGCCTTGCCCACACTCAGAGCGGCGAGGCCTCAGGCGCCGAAGCCGCCGTACTGGCCCTTGAAGAAGACCATCGGGTCAACGTCGCCCTCGGCGAGGACCTCGAGGTGTTGCACCCGACCGACGAGCAGATCGTGGTCTCCGAGCACCACGACCTCGTCGACCAGGCAATCGATGACGGCCAAGACCCCGGGCAATACGGGAGCGTTCGTCACCGGGGCCGGCGTCCAGTCCACACCTTCGAATTTGTCGTCGGCCCGAGATGCCATGATCCCGCACAACGGCGTCTGGTCGGACGCCAGGATGTTCACGCAGAACTGGCCGGCCTCCTTGATGGCGATGGCACTTGCGGAGGTGCTGGTGGCGAAGAAGCCGACGAGCGGCGGGTCGAGCGAAATCGAGGCGAATGAACCGATGGCCATCCCCACAGGGCCGCGCTCGGTCGCTGCGGTCACAACAGTGACGCCGGTCGGAAAGTAGCCGAGGACTCGGCGGAAGTCGCCGCCGTCGATGATCGGGTGAGTCATGGGACGGCATCCTAGAGCCTGCCGCCCGGACACCCGCTCGCCCGCCAACCCGACACCGGCCTGGTCTCAGCCTCCTGATCGGAGCCGCATGCCCTCACTGGCCGCCAGCACCTCGATCGAGCCATCCGAAAAACTCGTGCATTGTTCGCGGGTGCGAGATGTCGAGGCATCGATCCACGCATCGTCGTGGCCCGGGTCGTGATGGAACAGCACTAGACGCCGGGCCCCGGCTTGGCGGGCGACTTCGAGGGCGTAGCCCGCAGTCGAGTG
>JAQCHM010000322.1 GCA_027730885.1 Actinomycetota bacterium
CGGTCCCTGCCCGTTTGGCAGGACCCGGAGCCCGTGGCGGCTCGTTGTCGGTTCGGTTACGAGCGTTGGGCGGGGATCAGCCGATCTCCCCGAGGCTGACCCTGGGCTCGTCGCCCGCTTCAACGCCGATGGACGCCAGCCATTGCGCCGGGTCCTGCTCCTCACCGTCGGAGGTGTAGAACGACATCGGTTGGTAGTCGGGTGCCGCCGTCTTGACGTCGCGGTGACGACCGAGACCGGTACCGGCAGGGATGAGCTTGCCGATGATGATGTTCTCCTTGAGGCCGATCATGCTGTCCGACTTGCCCTCGATGGCGGCCTCGGTGAGCACCCGGGTGGTCTCCTGGAACGACGCAGCCGACAACCAGGACTCGGTGGCCAGCGACGCCTTGGTGATTCCCATGATCTCGGGTCGACCCTGGGCCGGCGCCATCCCTTCCTGGGCGAGTCGTTTGTTGGTCTCGATGAATTGGTACTGATCGACCCGCTCGCCCGGCAGGAAGTCGGACTCGCCCGGTTCCTGGATGGCGAATCGGCGCGTCATCTGACGCACGATCAGCTCGATGTGCTTGTCGTGGATCGACACGCCCTGATCGCGGTACACCTTCTGGACTTCCTCGACCAGGTACTGCTGGGTCTCGCGGATACCGCGAATCTCCAGGAGCTCCTTGGGGTCGCGTGGTCCACCGACAATGGGATCGCCGGCCTGGATGTCCTGGCCATCGACCACCTCGAGACGGGCCACCGAGGGCACCGTGTAGGTGTCCTCTTCACCGTCGTCGGTGACGACGGTGATGACCCGACCCTTGCCTTCGTCGTCGGCGATGCGAACCACACCCGACATGCGGGCCAGTGTTGCTTTGCCCTTGGGACTGCGGGCTTCGAAGAGCTCGACGACTCGGGGAAGACCGCCGGCGATGTCGGCGCCCCCGGCGATACCGCCGGTGTGGAAGGTACGCATGGTGAGCTGGGTTCCGGGCTCGCCGATGGACTGCGCGGCGATGACACCGACGGCCTCACCGACTTCGATGCCCTTGCCGGTGGCGAGCGACAGCCCGTAGCTGGCTCCGGAGATCCCGACAGGGGAATCGTCGGTGAGCGGAGACAACACGCGGACCGACGACACCTTTGGGTCGTCGCGGAGCGCGATCATCTCGGGCTCGGTCACGATGGTGCCGCGTGGGATCACCGTCCCGTCCGACAGCTCGATGTCATCGGCCAACGTTCGGCTGAACAGACGGGTCTCGAGGTACGTGCGAACCATGCGGGCATCAGGGGCCCCGGTGGCCGCGGGCTCACCGGTTTCCTTGTGGTAGTAACCGTCGGGCTTGATGTCGTCGAGGACGAGACCACGAACCGGGCGACCTTCGGAGAAGGGGTCCCGATCGTTGATGATCACCTCCTGGGCGACGTCAACGAGCCGCCGGGTCAGGTAACCGGAGTCGGCGGTGCGAAGTGCGGTGTCGACCAGTCCCTTCCGGGCTCCAGGCGTAGCGATGAAGTACTCCAACATGGAGAGGCCTTCACGGAAGTTCGACTTGATCGGCAGCGGGATCATGTCACCGCGAGGGTTGGCGACCAACCCTCGCATGCCGGCGATCTGGCGCACCTGCATCATGTTGCCTCGGGCGCCGGAGCCCACCATCATGTCGATCGGGTTGAAGCGCACCGCACGAAGGCTCTCCTCCATCGCGGCACGGACTTCATCGGTCGCGGTGGTCCAGATCTCGACTTCCTTCTGGCGACGTTCACCATCGGTGATGATGCCCCGCCGGAATTGGCTCTCGATCTTGTCGGCCTCGATCTCGTGGAGGTCGAGGATGGCCTTCTTCCCGATCGGGGTCTTCACGTCGTTGATGGACACCGTGAGACCGGACCGGGCCGCGAAGTGGAAGGTCAACGTCTTGATCCGGTCGAGGCTGGCGCCGACCTCGGCCTTGGAGTAGTTGGATGCGAGATCATCGACGATGACACCGATGTCACGCTTCTTGACCACGTGGTTCACGTACGGGAACCCTTCGGGCATGGTCTGGTTCAGGAACACGCGACCGGGGGTGGTCTTGGCGTAGACCGCGGCCTTGCCGTTGGCCGGCTCGAGGAGCAGATCGGGATGCCGGAAGTAAATCGGCTGATGCAGTCGGAGATCGTGGGCGTCATAGGCCGCTTCGATCTCGTCGACCCGGCGGAACGTGCGAATCCGGGCGTCGGGGTCCTCGTCGATCATCTCGGTGAGGTAGAACGCCCCGATGACCATGTCCTGGGACGGCGTCACCAGCGGACGTCCGTGGGCCGGGGACAACACGTTGTTGGCCGACAGCATCAACACCCGGGCCTCAGCCTGGGCCTCGGCCGACAGGGGCAGGTGCACGGCCATCTGGTCACCGTCGAAGTCGGCGTTGAAAGCGGTGCAGACCAGCGGATGGATCTGGATGGCCTTGCCTTCGACCAAGACCGGTTCGAACGCCTGGATGCCGAGACGGTGCAGCGTTGGGGCACGGTTGAGCAACACCGGGTGCTCCTGGATGACCTCCTCGAGGACCTCCCACACCTGGGGGCGCCGACGTTCGACCATGCGCTTGGCCGACTTGATGTTCTGGGCCAGTTCCTGATCGACCAGGCGCTTCATCACGAACGGCTTGAACAGCTCGAGCGCCATGATCTTGGGCAGACCGCACTGGTGGAACTTGAGCGTCGGGCCTACAACGATGACCGAGCGACCGGAGTAGTCGACGCGCTTGCCGAGGAGGTTCTGGCGGAACCGGCCCTGCTTGCCCTTGAGCATGTCGGACAAGGACTTGAGTGGGCGGTTGCCGGGGCCGGTGACCGGCCGACCACGTCGGCCGTTGTCGAACAGTGCGTCGACGGCCTCCTGGAGCATGCGCTTCTCGTTGTTGACGATGATCTCCGGCGCGCCGAGATCGAGCAGACGCTTGAGCCGGTTGTTGCGGTTGATCACCCGGCGATAGAGATCGTTGAGATCCGAGGTGGCGAAGCGCCCACCATCGAGCTGCACCATGGGCCGCAGCTCCGGCGGGATGACGGGCACGGCGTCGAGGATCATGGCCCGAGGGACGTTCTGGCGTCGGCCGTGCTCGTCCCGGCGGTTGAACGCGGCGACGATCTTCAAACGCTTGATGGCCTTCTGCTTGCGCTGCGCGCTGAGACCCTTCACGCCTTCGGCCGGCTCGATGGCCGCCCTCAGCTTGATCTCTTCCTCGTCGAAATCGATCCGCTCGATGAGCTGGGCGATGGCGTCGGCACCCATCCCGCCCTCGAAGTAGTCGCCCCAGCGATCGCTCATCTCACGCCAGAGCATCTCGTCGTCGAGGATCTGGCGGGCGAACAGGCCCTTGAACTCGTCCCACGCCCGATCGAGTACGTCGAGTTCCATCTCGTACTGTTCACGGACCGACGCGAGGTCTTTGTCGGCCGATCGGCGACGAGCGCGGAGCTCGGTGTCCTTGGCCCCGTCGGCCTCCATCTGGCCGAGCTCCTTCTCGAGGGCCTCGTGCTCTTCGGCCAAGCGCAGTTCCATCTCCTTGATGATGGTGTCGCGCTCGCCGATGACCTCGGCCTCGAGGTTGGGCAGGTCGTTGTGTCGACGTTCCTCGTCGACCCACGTGACCAACGATGCCGCGAAGTAGATGACCTTCTCGAGCTGCTTGGCCTTCAGCTCTTCCCGAGGCTCGGTGCCCATGAGGAGATAGGCCAACCACGACCGGGTACCGCGGAGGTACCAGATGTGGACGCACGGCGCGGCGAGCTCGATGTGGCCCATGCGTTCGCGCCGGACCTTGGAGCGTGTGACTTCAACGCCACACCGCTCACAGATGATGCCCTTGAACCGGACCCGCTTGTACTTGCCGCAAGCGCACTCCCAGTCCTTGGTCGGGCCGAAGATCTTCTCGCAGAAGAGGCCGTCCTTCTCGGGCTTCAACGTGCGGTAGTTGATGGTCTCCGGCTTCTTGACCTCGCCGTTCGACCACATGCGGATGGAATCCGCGGTGGCCAAACCAATCTTCAGCTGATCGAAGTCATTTACGTCAAGCATGTGTTCTCTCTCCTGCTGCGGATCGCTTCAGCTGATGGTCAGGCGCGACGAGCGGCCCGGGCCGCATCGTCTTCATCGGAACCGCGTTCGGGGCGGGACAAGTCGATGCCGAGCTCCTCGGCCGTGCGGAAGAGCTCGTCGTCGATCTCCCGCATTTCGATCTCGGTACCGTCGGCCGAAAGCACTTCGACGTTCAGGCAGAGGGCCTGCATCTCCTTGATGAGCACCTTGAAGCTCTCCGGAATGCCGGGCTCGGGGATGTTCTCGCCCTTGACGATGGCCT
>JAQCHM010000323.1 GCA_027730885.1 Actinomycetota bacterium
GGTGGTCCGACTCCGTGACGACGAGGCAGCGCTCGCTCTCGGCGACGACGAGGTCGCCGAGCCGGACCCGACCGGTTCCGTCGAACAGGGTCGTGCTGATCTCGTACCCCGGGTAGTTCGGCCACGCGGACTCGATCTCAGTAGTGCTCACGCTCTCTCCAATGCCTCTCTCTCATGCCTGGGTGACACGACCACGTTCGCACACTCCGACCGGCACGGGCGAGGCCACTGACCCGACACGTGATCCCGATCGACTAATCTCGCCTCGTCATGATCGCTGAGCGGGCTTCACGCAACAAGGGTCAACTGCGGTGACGGCACCCGAGAGCTCGGTGCTCGTCGACGACGACGGGCCCGTCCGGTACCTCACCTTGAACAGGCCCGAGAAGCTGAACGCGATGGACGGCGCGATGTTCCGGCGAGTGTTCGATCTCGTCGACGCGGCGATGGCCGACCAGACGGTCCATGTCGTGGTGCTGCGCGGCGCCAGCCGTTCGTTCTCCTCGGGCGCCGATCTCACCCCCGACGACGACTCCGACGACGGGCACGACACCAGCGACATCGTGGCCGACATGGTGAGCACCAGAGCTCGAGTCGAGGACTGGATGCACCTCTGGTCGGCACCGAAGCCGACGATCGCTGCGGTGCACGGCCATTGCCTCGGATCTGCGATGGAGCTGATCGGTGCCTGCGACTTCGTGATCTGCGCCGATGACGCCAAGATCGGCATGCCCGAGGTGCGCCGCTTCGCCCTGCCTCCGACGCTCGGGTTCCTGCCGCTCCGGGTCGGTGTGATGAAGACCAAGGAGATCCTCATGTGCGGCCGGATGTACTCCGGCCCCGAGGCCGTCGCCATGGGCCTGGCGCTCGAGTCGATACCAATCGAGCAGCTCGCGGCCCGTGCCAAGGAGCTCGCCGACTCGCTCGCCTCCATGTCGCCCGACATCGCTGCCATCGTCAAACGTTCGGTCAACGACTGGGCCGAGACGATGGGTGTACACGAAGCGGTCCAGGCGGGAGCGCAGTACCACGCCATGTACCACCAGGTGTCCGAGTACGCCACACTACGAAAGGCCGCCGGACGGCAGGGACTTAAGGCATCGATCGACGAGACCTGAGCCGTTGGGTCTTCAGACGCAGACGAGACCCATCGACAGGAGCTGACATGACCGACGAACACGAACGGAACGAACGCGAACGGAACGATCTCGAGAGTACGGTGCAACGCCTCGCCGATCTCCAGGCGATCAACCAGCTGTTCATCGTCTACGGGGCCTACCTGGATGCCGGGGACCTCGACGCCTACGCCGAGTGCTTCACGCACGACGCACGGCTGCTGATCGGCCCACTCGGGCGCGCGACCGGCCGCTACGAGATCAAGGACACGATGCGAGCGGCCACGGATCGGGCCAGCGGGAACTCCTTCCACCCCATCACCAGCCCTCGCATCGACCTCGACGGTGACACGGCGACGACCGTCGTGATGTGGACCGTCATCGTCAGCGGCAGCGACGGACGACCCGAACTCGGCATCATCGGGCGCCACGAGGACTTCGTCGTGAGCGGCACCGACGGACGTTGGCGCTTCCGTCAGCGCAAGGGGTTCGTCGACATCCCGTCGGCGATGCCCCGGGCAAACTCGGGTCGCTGAAGACCCGGAGCGTGCCGACCGTCCCGGTAGGCGGCAGACGACTCTCGACCTGCAGTGCGGTGCGCTGTTAGCGTCCTGCGACATGTCGATGCCATCTTCAACGTCCATACCGCCCACCCGATCGACATGACGTCAGGGTCACCGATGCCGTGATCGGCGTTCTCGAGGAAGCCGGCGTACGGTACGTCGTCGGCATTCCCGGTGGCCATGTGGGCCAACTGTTCAGCTCGTTGTACGAACACCCCACCATTCGCACCCTCCTGGTTCGGGAGGAGTCGATCGGCACCGCGATGGCAGAGGTCTACGGCCGGTTGAACGGCCGGCCGATGGCCGTGATCGCGCAGGGCGAGTGGATCGTCGGCAATGCCGGCCGGGGCCTGATCGAGGCACGTCTCGGTGCCTCACCGATCGTCGTGCTGACCGAGATGACCGATGCCGGACCGCTCTCCCACCACGGCCCGTATCAGGACGGAAGCTCCAACTACGGGAGCTGGGACACACGACAGGCGCTCGACGCCATCTGCAAGCAGGTCTTCGTCAGCGACTATCCGGAGCAGGCCGTCCAGCACACCCAGCTCGCGCTGAAGCATGCACTCACCGGCGAGCAGGGCCCGGTCGCCGTCGTCTTCAGACGCGACTCCCTGGCTGGGCGCCTCGACCGCGACCGGAATCCCCGGCTGTACCCGACACCGGCCTACCTACCAGTGCGTTCTACCGTCGTCGACACGGTTGCGATCGAGAGCGCAGCGGCGGCACTCGACGCGGCGACCCGCCCGGTGATCATCGCCGGCAACGGTGTCCGCCTGTCGGCCGCCCAGTCACAGCTCGCGGCATTGGCACGAGTGCTCGACGCTCCGATCGTCACGACCCAGAGCGGCAAGGGCACCGTCGACGAGACCGCCGCGACGAGCGCCGGCGTGATCGGGGCGTTCGGTTGGCCGAGCGCGAACGAGATCGTGGCGAATTCGGACTGCATCGTCGCCATCGGCACGAAGTTGGGGCCCGTCGACACCGGCGACGAACACCCGGGATTGATCGACCCGCGCCGTCAGACGCTCGTGCAGATCGACATCGAACCACTCAACGCAGCGTGGACGTTCCCGGTGGACCACGTCGTTACCGGTGATGCTGCGGTGGTCCTGGAGGAGTTGACACGGTTACTCGACCCCCACGATCGCGGAGCGCTCGGCGCCGCCCGGCGGGTTGCCGCCGCCCGGCACGACGGTCCACCGCAACCGTCAGGCGATGCTGCGTCGACCGGCACCATCGAACCGAGAGTGACGATCGAACGCCTTCGTGCGCAGCTGCCGTCCAATGCGGTCGTCACGGCCGACGCCGGCGAGAACCGGTTGTTCATGATGCAGTGGTTCCGCACGGGATCTGGCGGCGAGTACCTGCAGCCGGGCTCGGGTGGCGGGATGGGTTACGCAATCCCGGCGGCACTCGCCGCCAAGCTCACGTACCCCGACCGCACAGTCGTGGCTGTGTGCGGCGACGGCGGATTCGGTATGTCGATGCACGCCCAGACGACCGCGGTTCAAGAGGACCTCCCGATCGTCGTCGTCGTGCTCAACAACAGGGCGCTCGGCTGGGTCGCGAACGGGTTGGGACGTCGAGCCATCGCGTCGCACTTCGCCGACTTCGACCACGCTGCGATCGCCAGGGCGATCGGCTGTGACGGGATTCAGGTCACCGACGAAGTGGAACTCGATGATGCGCTCGCGAGGATCGACGATCTGACTCGCCCGCTCGTGATCGACGTGCGCACCTCGATGAACGTCTCGTTCAAGGACCTGATGTCAGACTTCTCGGCGATCGACCGCCGTGTGAGCGGCTACTGACGGGGCAGACGACGCTCAGCCGCTGCGCCCCGCGACCTCAAACGTCTTGCCCTCCAACCGCTCGACAGCGGCCCACCAGTCGTCCGGGATCGGCACAGCCCCTGTGCCAAGGTCGATGAACACCGTGACGATCTCGCCCTGATGCACCATCGCTCCGGTGGAGGCATGCCACAGCCCGACAGCCAATGTGCACGATCGCGTACTGCGCCCCTCCATACGGATGCCGCGCTGGAGGGCATCGCCGGCGAAGGCCTCGTTGTCTAGGCGGTAGCTCGCGGCTCGCATCGCCTGAACGACCGTGGTGGGCGCGCACGCTTCACGCATTCGTGCCAGGTAGATGGTCCACAGGCGCGACACCAACTCTTGGGTCTGGTAGTCGACCAGGTGGTGACGGTCACCCGCCTCGCCCGGGCCGACGACATCTTCGACGATGGTGTACTCGTTCTCTCGCATCCCCCCATCCTGCCAGGCGCGACCCGATGCCTCCTCGTCGTGCCAGGATGGTGCTGTGGGGAAAGATCGCGTTGGGTGGTGGACGGTTCGGCTCGTCGTGCCTGGTGTGACGAGCCGGTGGGCCAGGCACGCCGAGGAGGGGTGGGACGGCATCGCCTTCGGCGATTCCCAGAACATCGCCGGCGACACCTACGTCGAACTCGCGCTCGCGGCGCAAGCCACGTCTCGGGTTCAACTCGGCACCTCCGTCACAAACCCGGTCACCAGGCACGCGGCGGTCACTGCCGGCGCGATCGCGAGCATCCATGGAGAGTCAGGTGGGCGAGCGGTCCTCGGGCTCGGGCGCGGCGATTCGGCGTTGGCCCACCTCGGGTTGTCCCCGGCTCCC
>JAQCHM010000324.1 GCA_027730885.1 Actinomycetota bacterium
TCGTCCCCGACTTGGCTCGGCGCAACGTGCTGACGGCGTCGGGAACCCCCTCGGCAGTAACGCCCAGCGACGCTGCCGCGGCGGCGACCTCGGCCACCGGCATCGCTCGCGACCAGTTCGGCTGGGTCACGATGACCGCGTCGAAATCGGTGACTCCGAGGGCCTCGAGCATCTCGACCGGGTCCTTGCCGACCAGCATGCCGACGACGAGTACCCATGAGCCCAGCCGAGCAAACTCCGTGTCCAGGGTCTCCTTGGCGGCACGGGCCCCGTCGGGGTTGTGGGCGCCGTCGAGAATGACCGTCGGATCGCGGCTGATGACTTCGAATCGTGCCGGCAGCTCCACCTGCTCGATCGCTGCTTCGATGATCTCCTGCTCGAGCGCCCGCCCGAAGAAGGCCTCGACCACGGCGACGGCGTTGGCCAGGTTGTCGCCTTGGTGCCGACCATGGAAGGGAACGTGCAGTTGCTCGTAGAACGCTCCGGGAGTTCGCAGGTCGATCATCCGGCCCCCGAATGCCGCCAGGTTCGACTCGACCACGAAGTCGTCGCCGGCCACCCAAAGGTCCCGGCGCGGCTCACGGTCGATGATGTCGCGGACGTCTTCGAGGCCCGCGCCGAGAACCACGTGGCTGTCGGGTTCGATGATCCCCGCCTTTTCCTCCGCGATCCGGGACCGCCATCCCTCGGCGCCGTCAGTGTGGTCCTTGCCGATGTTGGTGATGAGCGCCACGTCGCCGTGGACGATGTTGGTGCTGTCGTAGCGGCCGAGCATGCCCACCTCGATCACGGCGACATCGACGCCCTTCTCGGCGAACCAGACCAAGGCCGCGGCGACCAGCAGATCCCAGCGGCCGGGCGGGCAGGACATCAACGGCTCGACATCGGCCAGGAAGGTGAGCACCTCGGCCAGTTCGGCGTCCGAGATCGAGAGACCGTTGTAGGCCAGTCGTTCGTTGATTCGCTCGATGTTCGGACTGGTGAACGTGCCGACCGAAAGACCGGTTTCGGTCAGAATCGCGCTGGCGTATCGGGATGCCGAGCCCTTGCCGTTAGTACCGGTGATGTGGATGCACCGGTAGGCGTGCTGCGGCTGGCCACAGAGGTCGACCAACTCGGTGATGGCGTCGAGACCCAGGCCCTCGGTCTTGCCCGCGATCGGCAGGGCTGCCGTGCGTCCCTTGGCCGCGCCTTCGAGGTTGGTGTGGCGATCGAGGAAGGCGAGCGCGGCCTTGATGTCCAAAGGTTCGAGAGCCTAGGAGGCGGCGCGGCGCGAGCGGCTGCGGCTAACGGCGCGGGGCACGAGGGTGGGGTTCACCCGCTCGAGGACCGTAGGTGCGTCGATTACGCAACGTCCGACGTCTCCACGCCCAGGCAGGTCGAACATGACGTCGAGCAGCACCTCTTCGAGGATCGCCCGGAGCCCGCGGGCTCCGGTTCCCCGGAGGAGCGCCTGATCGGCGACCGCATGCAAGGCCTCGTCGGTGAACTCGAGTTCGACGTCCTCCATCTCGAAGAACTTCTGGTACTGCTTGACCAGGGCGTTCTTGGGCTCGACCAGGATCTCGACCAGCGCTTCATGCGACAGTGTGGTCACCGTGGCCGTGACCGGCAGGCGGCCCACGAACTCGGGGATCAAGCCGAACTTGAGCAGATCCTCGGGTCGGATCTCGGCGAAGACGCTGCTGCGGTCGCGGTCGGCGCCCGAACGGATGTCGGCCCGGAAACCGATGGCCTTGGAGCCCAGGCGCCGTTCGATGATGTCCTCGATCCCGGCAAATGCCCCGCCGCAGATGAACAAGATGTTGGACGTGTCGATCTGAATGAAGTCCTGGTGAGGATGTTTACGCCCACCCTGCGGGGGCACGGATGCCACCGTGCCCTCGAGGATCTTCAGCAGGGCTTGCTGTACGCCCTCGCCCGAGACGTCGCGGGTGATCGACGGGTTCTCGCTCTTGCGCGCGATCTTGTCGATCTCGTCGATGTAGATGATGCCGGTCTCGGCTCGCTTCACGTCGAAGTCAGCGGCCTGGATGATCTTCAGCAGGATGTTCTCGACGTCCTCGCCCACGTAACCGGCTTCAGTGAGCGCGGTGGCGTCGGCGATGGCGAAAGGCACGTTGAGCACCCGGGCCAGCGTCTGGGCCAACAGGGTCTTGCCACAACCCGTCGGGCCGAGCAACAAGATGTTGGACTTCGCCAACTCGATGTCGTTGGTCGTCGTGTGTTGGCTGCCGTACTGAATGCGTTTGTAATGGTTGTAGACCGCGACCGAGAGCACCTTCTTGGCCGACTCCTGGCCGACGATGTAGTCGTTCAGGTGCTGATAGATCTCGTGGGGCTTGGGCAGCTCATCGAAGTTGACCTCGGTGCCCTCGGCCAGTTCCTCTTCGATGATCTCGTTGCAGAGATCGATGCACTCGTCGCAAATGTAGACGCCGGGACCGGCAATCAGCTTCTTGACCTGCTTCTGCGTCTTGCCGCAGAACGAGCATTTGAGGAGCTCGCCACCTTCACCGAACTTGGCCACAGGCCCCCCGTGGGTCAGGTACCGACGGCCCGAATGGGACCGCTGGAATCGACAGCATTGCGTTGCTCGATCACCTCGTCGATGATGCCGTACGCCTTGGCTTCATCGGCGCTCATCACGAAATCGCGATCGGTATCGGCCTTGATGCGCTCGACATCCTGACCGGTGTGCCGGGCCAGGATGAGTTCGAGCTGGACTCGGAGCCGCTCGATCTCCTTGGCTGCGATCTCGAGGTCCGAGACCTGGCCCTGGGCGCCCGAGTAGGGCTGGTGCAGCAGAATGCGGGCGCTCGGCAGGGCCATGCGCTTACCGTGAGCGCCGGCGGCCAGCAGGACCGCAGCAGCCGATGCCGCCTGCCCGAAACAGATGGTGTTCACCTGCGGGCGGATGTACTGCATGGTGTCGTAGATGGCGAACATGGCGTTCACATCGCCGCCCGGCGAGTTGATGTAGAGGCTGATGTCCCGATCGGGATTCTCGGACTCGAGGTGGAGCAGCTGGGCGCAGATGAGGTTGGCCACCATGTCGTTGATCGGCGTGCCCAGGAAGATGATGTTGTCCTTGAGCAACCGGGAGAAGAGGTCGAACGTGCGCTCGCCCCTGCTCGTCTGTTCGATGACGTAGGGCATCGGGATGGAGCTGGTGGCTCGAAGGCGATCTTCGCTCACTGGTCATCTCCTTCGCTTGCGTGGTCATGATGGTGGTCATGATCGTGATCGTGGTCGTGCGCTTCGGTTTCCTCAGCGTCGGTTTCCTGAGGTAGGACCAGAAGGGCCACGTCGATGGGATTTCCCTCGTCGTCGACCGGCTTGCTTCGTTCAACGAGCCAGTCGAGCGCCTTGCTCTTCTGGAGATCGGATCGTACCGCTGCCAGCTGACCCGCCGCGGCAAACTCGGTACGAACCTGTTCGAGGGGCCGATTGACCTGCTCAGCGACCTGTGAGAATTCGGCGTCGAGGTCGGCTTCGGTGACCTCGAGGTTCTCAGTGGCACCCACGGCCCGCAACGCGAGGTCGAGCTTGGCTGCGTTGGCCGCGCTCCCCCGCAGTTCGGACAGCATGTCCTCACGGCTCGTCCCGGTGAACTGCATGTACTGGCTGAGCGTGAGCCCCTGAGCTTGCAGACGCATTGCGAGGTCCTGGGCCCGGTTCTCGACCTCGAGATCGATGAGCGCCTCGGGAACATCCTCGTCGGGGACGAGCAGGGCGACGGCCTCGGCCACCGCGTTTCGACGAGCGCTGACAGCCTGGATGACCCGCACCTTGCCGAGGCGTTGCTCGAAGTCGGCGCGAAGTTCGGCTGCGGTCTCGAACTCGGAGTTGGCCTTGGCGAAGTCGTCGTCGACCTCGGGGAGGACGGTGGCCTGCACCTCCTTCACCGTGACGGTGAACTCGAGGGGGGCCTCCTCATCCTCATCGGGATGGTCCGCGGTGAACGTGAGCTCATCGCCGGCGGACGCCCCGGTCAAGTTGTCGTCGAGCTCGGGCACCACGGCGCCCATGCCGAGCTGGTAGAGGTAGTCGTCAGCGGTGAGGCCTTCAACCGGTTCGCCCCCCTGAACCACCCGGATGTCGATGACGATGCGGTCGCCGACCTCCGCTGCTCGTTCGACCGTCTCGAGCGTTCCGAACTGGCCCCGCATGCGGTCGAGCGCGCCGTCGATGTCCTCGTCGGACACGACCGGATTGGGGATCTCGACCTCGAGCGCTTCGTAACCCGAGATGGTGACGCTGGGCCGAATCTCTACCGTGGCGTCGAAGGTGACCGGCCCGGAGTCCTCCCCTGCGTCGCTATTCGGA
>JAQCHM010000325.1 GCA_027730885.1 Actinomycetota bacterium
GCCAAGATCGACAAGGCCGCCCTCGGGGCCGAGGCCGCTCGACGTTGGGTGCCCCGGGCGGACGGGTGATTCCGTAGTTCTGGTGGGCGCGGTCAGCGCGCCAGCACGATCCAGGTGGCGCATCCGGTGATGTAGACCTCACCCTCGGAGTCGAACAGACCGATGTCGGCGTAGATCTTGCGTCCCTCTCGTCGGCGGGGGGACGTGACGATGCGATAGGAACCATCGACCTGGGCCTTCGGTCGGTGGTGGATCTGTCCGTCGTAGGTGCCAAGGAGGGTCGTCTCCTCCGGTGACGTGACTCCCAGGTGTCTCAGCGGCATCGCCGAGGTGCAGTCCAACGCGGCGATCGCCGGCAACGTGGCCAGCAGGTCGCCTTCGACCCAGCGGTCGTGTGGCATCCAGTCGATCCATCCCTGGCGATCGTTGATGGGTCGGGTCTTGAGGTGCAGGCCCATCTCGTTCGTCGATCCGCAACCGAAACACTCCGAGAACTCCTCGTCCTCGGGTTCCACGTGCGCAGCAAACCGGGCCTGCTCGACCGTCCCGAGTACGGCATTGGCGGCCAACTCGGCGACGACGTCAGCGGGGACGACCGGTTCGTCGCTCTGGGTGGCCGCCCAGCCTGAAAGGACCGTCGCGTCGCCGTCACCGACGCGGAAGTTCATCCGCCGGCCGCCTTCGTCGACGTCGAAGACGTAGGGCAGGTCGGTCTCGAGCGGTGGGGGAGCGTGCAGCCGAACGTTGAAGCGGCTCGTCGGACCCGACAGGTGGGCGTCGCCGAGGCATGCAACCATGCCCGCGGCCGCTCCGCCGTGCATGGAGGCGGGGGGGCCGCGGAAGCCTCGCGGGACGTTGACGACGCCGCGCTCGTGATCCAGGACCCTTAGCGGACCGGGTAAACAGGTTGGACAGTGGTGCGTCGTCATGCCCGGAACGTAGCAACGGGGCCCGAAGCCCGTCGAACACGAGCGTGCGAAGCGGCCGGGCAGACGCGAAGCTGCCGCATGCACCTCGTCGGATTCGTCCACGCCAACGTCAACTGCTCGGACTTCGCAGTGTCTCGCCCGTTCTACGAGCGCCTCGGGTTTCAGGTGGTCTGGGAAGTGCCGACCGTCGGAGGTCCCGAGGTCGCCGCGGCCGTCGGACTACCTCCCTATCGGGTAAGGGGCGCGGTGATGGCCCTGCACGGCAATCCGCGGTCGACCATGATCGACCTCCTCGAATGGCAGGAACCACGGGGAGAGGGTCCGCCGTATCGGCGGCTCGACCATGTGGGCATCGCCCGACTGGCCTTCGCATCGTCCGATCTGGCGGCAGACGTTGCCGAACTCGCCGCGGCGGGGGTGACGTTCGTCAGCGAGCCCGTCACCATCGCCGGCCCGTCGGGCGACCCGGTCACTTTCGTTTGTTTCCACGACCCCGACGGCACCATCCTGGAATTGGTGCAGTACGGCTCGCTGTGACGGCACCCCGCTCCTGCCAATGGGCCCGGCCCCACGCGCCGCCGTTCGCCTCGGTGGATTGGCTATCGCGCCTGACATCCCGCTGGCCAGGAGCGACTGTGGGCGCTGCCGCCTCGTTGCACGAATGGTTCTCGTGCGGACAGACTCACGGCTTCACTTCTTCGGAGGCTCGACACCATGGCCCAGTTCTGGTTCGTTACCTTTCCAACGCCGGGCACGACGGCGGCTACCGCGCGGGATCTCGAAGCAGCTGGATGGGACGGTGTCTTCTTCCCCGACACGCAGTGCCTGAGCGGTGACGTCTACAGCGCGCTTGCCCTCGCCGCGTCGGCCACGAGCCGTCTTCTGCTCGGTCCCGGAGTCACCAACCCCGTCACACGCCACCCGTCGGTTACCGCGAACGCCATCGCCACCATCCAGGTCGAGTCGAACGGCCGAGCCGTTCTCGGTTTGGGCCGGGGCGACTCATCGCTCGCCTACATTGGCCGACCTCCAGCCTCGGTCAAGACCTTCGACCGTTACCTGACCGACGTTCAGCAGTATCTGCGGGGCGACGATGTCGACATCGACGGCTACCGAGCCGCAACACCTGGCTGGCCGACAGCGGACAGCCGAAAGTTCCCGTCGACATCGCGGCCACGGGACCGCGGGTGATTTCATCAGCCGCCGTCAACGCCGAACGAATCACCTTCGCCGTCGGCGCCGATCCCAAGCGCATCGCGGCCGGCATCGAAACGGCCCGCACCGCCCGAGCCGGGGCCGTCCTCGATCCGAACGAACTCAGCTTCGGGGCCTTCGTGAACTGCACCGCAAACCCCGACATGGCCGCTGCTCGCCAAGTCATCCTCGGCACCGTCGGCGTCTTCGCCCACTTTTCGGGCATGGCGGGAGCGGACACCTCTGGACTCGAGGACGCATCGGTCTTCGAGTCGGTGGCCGCCAACTACGACATGGCCAATCATGCCCGCAGCGGCGCAGCTCACGCTGCCGCGATCGATGATGACTTCGTCGACCGATTCGCCATCGCCGGACCGTCGGATTACTGCGTTGAACGGCTGGACTCCCTGCTCGATCTCGGACTCGATCATCTGACCTTCGTCACCGCATCGCGCGACGCCGACCCCGCCCAGGCCCAAGCCGGTAATGACCGCATCGCCACCGAGGTCCTGCCCCAGCTGCGTTGACCCCGACTCGAGCTCGGAGGGCGCATTGTCGACACGAAACTGTGCATGGCATCAGTCTCGCCGCGATGGGTCGACGTGGACGGGACGCAAGGTCACACCTCCGCCAGCGCCCGAGTACTGTCGCCCGCATGCGCTTCGGCATCTTCTTCGAGCTGTCCGTACCTCGACCGTTCTCCCGCGAGATCGAGCGGCAGGTCTACCTCAACGCCCTCGCCCAATGCCGTCTGGCCGACGAACTCGGCTTCGATCACGTCTGGGAGAACTCCGCAAGAACCATTACTCACTAGGCCGCCAGAGTCACCGGGTGGCCCGTGTAGAACTCGGCCATACGATTCCCCCAAACGTCCACGTCCTCGGTCATCTCGGCCGAGTGATCCCGACACCAGGCCCAGACATCCCAGGCCGCCAGGGGGTTACGGACCACCTCGGTGTGGCCACCGGCCAACGGCCAGACCTCCTTCGGCACGGGAGACCGACCGGCGACCGACAGGACTTGAAGTTCCACCCAGTGAGCCACACCACGAGACGTGGGGAACGAGGCCAGGGGTGTCCCTCGGGAGGCCCGGGCTTCATTCCCGAGCCCCACTTTCAGTTCGGCACGGCGGGATGTCTTTACCACGGTGAGGTAGGAGAGACACGAGGACCAGCGGCGTTCGGCGTCACGACCGAGAGCGATGGTGTTGTCCCCACCTCCCTTGCACCCTAGACACCGTGTGCACTGGGGACTATTCGGAACACCACAATCGGCACACGTACTGGACTTGGAGTAGGCGGCCGACCGGGCCTTCTCAACCTTGGCGTTCGCCCAGTAGTAGGAGGCCCTCTGGGCCTTCAGGGCGTCAGCGTTCTCACGACGGAAGGAGGCATTCTGGGCGGCCTGGCATTCCCGGCAATAGGAGCGGAGGCCATCCCGGCGGTAGCTGTCCTTCCCGAAGGCCCCCACCGGCTTGGATTCCTTGCAATGGGGACAAGTCTTCATTAGTGGTTCCCCGTCTTGGCTCTCCAGGCGGCTTTACGGAGGCGGTCGGCCTCTCGGCGGCGTTCCTTGAACAGGGCCAGACGTTGGGCCCGGGGATCCACCTCGGGAGGTGACTCCACCTCGGGGATCTCGGTGGGGTTGGTCGTCGGGTTCATAGGGACCTCCTAGGGTCTCGGGGAAACGGTGGGCCCCCACGAGGCGGGTCCCAGAAGAAATGAATGCATTCAGTGAACGCAAGAAAAGGGGGCCGGGGTCATTTGGGGGTGATTTCCCTAGTACGGACCCCCACCCCTACCTGGATTTCCTCTCACACCAGGTAGAGGGGGGCGGGGGTCAACCTCGGCGACGTTTGTTCTCCTCGGCAGACTTGGCACGGTGACAAGCGATGCACAAGAGACCCACGTTCGATTCCGTGTCAGTCCCCCCATCCGCTAGAGCTACACGGTGGTCCACCTCCAAGCCCTTGGCCGGGAAGACTTGGTAGCAAGACTCACACCTCCACCCGACACCGGATGAATCTATGAACGCCCTTAGCTTCCGTGCCGACCCATCCGAGGGCACAGAGCGGCGACGGAAGTTCTTGGCCCCGGCCCGCTACAGAAACGCCGCCTGACCAGCCACGACGGAGTTTCGGGCACCCACAGGGCGATGAACACTGCTGAAACGCGACGCAAGACGAG
>JAQCHM010000326.1 GCA_027730885.1 Actinomycetota bacterium
CGGAGCCGCGAGGCCGGGCGGTTCACGATCGGATGGCCCCCGATCCGGCGGTCCGCGCTCGGACGGCCAGCGCTCAGGTAGCCCGCGCGGCGCGGGCCAGCGCGCTGGTGGCCCGAGTTCCGGGGGTGCTCGTGCGGACGGTCCCAAGCCCAGGGCCCGAGGTGGCTCGGAGGGTCGGACAGGGTCCCCGAGCTCGGGCCCACCGCGAGGCCCCAAAGGCCGGGGTCCGGCTCGGTCGACCGGCCGGCTGAACGGTCCTGGACGGTCGAGCGTCGGGGGGCGTTCGGGAGGGCCGGCTCGGCGCACCACGCCGAAGGGTCTCGGAGGGGACCACGTGGAGGGTCGGCATGCAGTTCGCGAACTCCTCCTTGCGGGCAAGCGTCGGGTACGCGAGGTGTTCATCATCGATGACCTCGACCAGGCGGACATTCTCGAGGACATCGTCGAGCTCGCGTTCGAAGCCAGCGTTCCGGTACGTCACGTGTCGCGGCGGCACTTCGCCCTCGAAGCGCTGACCGAGTCCCATCAGGGTGTGCTGGCTCGAGCGGCCGAGCTGACCGAGTCAGACCTCGATGCTCTGGCGGTATCGCCCGGAGCGTTCCTCCTCGTGCTCGATGGGATCACCGATCCGGGCAACCTGGGGGCCATCCTCCGGACGGCCGAATGTGCCGGTATCACCGGCGTCGTCCTTCCCCGTCACCGGGCGGTTCAAATCACTCCCAGCGTCACCAAGACGGCCGCCGGCGCCATCGAGCACCTCGACATGGCCCTGGTCGGTGGCATTCCCGCGGCGCTCACCCGCCTGACGGAGCTCGGGGTCGTCACCATCGGCCTCGAGGCAGGCGCGCTGACCTCGATGTTCGACGTCTCGATCGCAGCAGACACGCCGGTGGCTCTCGTTCTCGGAGCTGAAGGATCGGGATTGTCGCGGCTTACTCGGGAGCGGGTCGACACCTTGGCCTCCATCCCCATGACCGGCCGCCTGAACAGCTTGAACGTGGCGATGGCCGGTGCTGTCGCTTGCTTCGAGGTGCTGCGTCGCCGGAAGGCGGGGTCGGGGAGCGAATCGTCCGCTTGAACGGTCGCCCGCGCTTCGTGCCACTCGCCGCCGGCCTCAACGCCAGGCCGGCCTGCCCCCCCAAACGCAAACTGCAGTACAGGGACCGGCGAATGGCCGGGCTGTGTACTGCAGTTCGCTGTTTGGTGGGTGGGGGGCCGGATTCCGGGTCGGAGCCCGAGAGGAGAATCGAACTCCTGACCTGCTGTTTACAAGACAGCTGCTCTGCCAACTGAGCTACTCGGGCGTATGGGCTGCGGAGCGCGAACGTAGGTTCGGTCGGTCTGCACCGGTACGGTTCCCGATGCTAGAACGGAGTACCGGGTACCGCACCCGATTTCACGAACCACCTTCTCGACGGCGGAGGGGCAACCCGACGTCCGGCGAGGTTCCAAGGGAGCAGCCATGACGATGGAAGCACATGACGCAGGCGGCGGCTTCGGACGTGCGGCCGGCGCCAACGCGGCGCGAGGGGTCATGGTCATCGTGGCAGCCGTGATCGTTGGTGTGCTGCTCATGAACCGAGGCCTCGACGGCGACGGCGCGAGCCCGAACACCGCAGGTGCGTCCGAGGCGCCGGACTCCGACGCAGCGGCGACCGGAGACAGCGCGGACGACTCGACCGCCGAGACTGTGCCCGATGGCGGAACCACGACACCCAGCGCAGCGTTACCGGCCCCTCGCGATCCGAGCGAGGTCTCGGTCCTGGTCCTGAACGGCACCAATGGACTCCCGGGTGTCGCGAAGCGGGGCACCGACGTCCTGAAGATCAAGAACTACCTGACGAAGGACCCCAAGGACGCCGTGGTCGACGGGGCCTCCGTCGTGCTGTTCCAGCCTGGCTACGAGTCCGAGGCCGTTGCGGTCGCCACGGCGTTCGGTGTCGACCCCGCATTGGTGGTGAAGCCCTTCGATGCCGCAGCCTCGCCGATACCCGACACCCAGGGTGCGAACATCATCGTGCGCATCGGCGCTGATGGCCTGATCAAGGTCTGATCCGGCAGGGTCTGGGGTGCCGAAGGTTGTCGTAGCGTTCGACAAGTTTCGCGGTTCGTCGACCGCAGCCGACATGGTCGGCGGCGTGTCCGGCGGTCTGACCCGTGCGGGACACGTTGTCGTCGGGGTGCCTCTGGCTGACGGAGGCGAGGGGTCCCTGGAGGTTCTCGGTGGCCCCAACAAGTTCGTGGCCGTCTCCGACCCACTCGGTCGGCCGGTCGAGGCCGGTTATCGGCTGGACGGTCGAGACGCCTTCATCGAAATGTCGACAGCATCCGGTCTAGCCCTCGTCGGAGGAGCCGCCGGGAACGATCCCGTTGCGGCCGATACGTTCGGTACCGGTCAGCTCATCGCTCACGCCATCGAACTCGGAGCCCGCCGAATCCACGTGCTGCTCGGCGGCTCGGCGACGACCGACGGCGGATGGGGGGCGCTCGCCGCGATGCCGCCGGCGGCTCGGCTCAAGGAGATCGAACTCACCATTGGGTGCGACGTGCGCACGCTGTTCACCGAGTCGGCCGTCGTATTCGGCCCTCAGAAGGGAGCTTCCTCCGCGCAGGTCGAACTCCTGACACGCCGACTCGAACGGTTGGTTCAGGTGTATCGGGACACCTACGGTCGAGATGTCTCCTCTGTCGCCGGCGGTGGAGCAGCCGGTGGGCTGGCCGGCGGCCTGGTCGCGGTCGGCGGTCGTATCGAGTCCGGCTTTGACGTCCTGGCCGAGCTGGTCGGTCTGGACGAGATGCTCCGAGATGCAGATCTGGTGATCACCGGGGAGGGACTACTCGACGGCGAGTCGTTCAACGGCAAAGTCGTGGGCGGCGTTGCTTCGTGGGCCGCCGAGTTCGACGTTCCGGTGCTGGCGATCGTTGGCGCCATCGACGCCGACGGTTGCTCGCCTGAAGGCCTCGTCGGAACATCGGGTGCAACCCGTTGCCAGGGGATCGATGTGGTGTCGCTGACCGATCGCTTCGGGCTCGCAGCATCGCTCGCTCGTCCCGTGGAGCTTGCGACAGAGGTCGCGCTGGCCTACTTGGCCGGCTGAGACGGTTCGTTCGGCTCCTCAACCGGGGGTCGTTCGGACCAATTAGGTTTGGCGCGCTCAAAGAACCGGTGGCGCGGCCGAAGCTGGGAGGGTCGTCGCAACGCTCCTTCGGGTGCGCGAGACGACACATGCTCTGGCGGGAACCGAAGGTGCAGGCCGGCGAGCAATCGCCGGCCTGCACTGGCTTTTCAGCCGAGGCGCTTCGGATGGGCTCGACTCATGTCGGGCTGTAGAGGTTGGCGCCGTCGCTCCGCGTGAACCCTGCGAGCGTCATGCCTGCTGCGCGCGCGGTCGAGACGGCGAGTGCCGATGGGCCCGAGACCGACACCACCGCGCTGAAGCCCGCCGTCCAGGCCTTCTGTACGATCTCGAATGAGGCCCGGCTGCTGACGAAGAGAAGTCGATCATCCGCCTCGAGGTTCTGGTCGAGAACGAGGCGACCGATCACCTTGTCGACCGCGTTGTGGCGCCCAATGTCCTCGCGTGCGGCCAGAAGCGTTCCCGACCGGTCGATCGCGGCCGCCAGATGCGAGGTCCCTGTGAGGTCGAACAGTTGCTGTTGCCGGGCTACCAGACGGGGTGCTTCGAGGAGCAGATCGGTCGGCCAGGGCGAATAGGCGGGAAGTGGCGAGAGTCGTGCGACCAGGGCATCGATCGAGTCGTGTCCGCACAGTCCGCAGGAGGAGGTGATCGATCCGAGGCGCTGTGAGATGTGGGGCGTCGGACCAGTGGTCTCGACGGTGACGACGTTGAAATCGGTTTCCGATGCCGGTCCCTGGGCGCAGTACTTCACGCCCGCGACTGCGGTCCCGGCCAACGCTCCCTCGCTGAGGCAGAAGCCGACGGCCAATTCGAAATCGTGGCCCGGGGTCCGCATGGTGGAAGTGAGGTCGACGCCGTTCAGCCGGATCAGCATCGGTTCCTCGGTGAGCAGGTGGTCCGGGCGCCGCCCGCCGACGGTGCCGTCGGCTTGGACCCGGCGAATGATGAACGACGAGGATCGCGGCGTCCGGCCGTTCATGACCCGACCAGCGGTGCTTGCCGACGGCGTGTCGGCTGTCGGTTCACGGCGATTGCTCCCATACCATCGATCTACCACCGTAGCCGAGCGGCTGCGCCCGCTCGCAGGGGGTGATCGTAGATGGCAAGCAGACTGGCGCCGACGGGACGTAGAGCGGCGGTCTGCCT
>JAQCHM010000327.1 GCA_027730885.1 Actinomycetota bacterium
GAGCATGACCAACCCGACGAAGACCTCACCAAGGCGCGCCGCCACCCGGAGCCGGGCCACCAAGGAAACGTCCATCGGCGTCACCATCGACCTCGACGGCACCGGCCGGACCGACATCTCGACCGGCATCCCGTTCTATGACCACATGCTCGATCAGATCGGCCGCCATGGCGGGTTCGACCTGACCGTCAGGGCTGACGGCGACCTTCACATCGACACCCACCACACCGTCGAGGACACTGCCATCGTGCTGGGTGAAGCCTTCGCCGAGGCGCTCGGGACCAAGGCTGGAGTCCGACGGTTCGCCAGCGGCCTCTATCCCCTCGACGAAGCGCTGGTCGAGATCGCCCTCGACCTGTCGGGCCGTCCGTTCTTCGTCTGGAACGTGACGCTGCCCGAGGCGATCCCGCTCGGCACGCCACCCTTCGATCCTTCCCTCGCCGAGCATGTCATGCAGAGCTTCGCCACCGCGGCCGGTATCACTCTGCACGTCACCCTGAAGGATGGCCGAAACGTGCATCACATCATCGAGGCGGCTTTCAAGGGCCTGGCCCGTTGCCTGCGAGATGCGGTTCGGATCGAGGATCCCGGCGGCATCCCTTCCACCAAGGGCACCCTCATTTGACCGGGAGGGTGAAGGTAGCGGTGCTCGACTACGCGATCGGCAACCTCCGTTCGGCCCAGAAGGCGCTGCAACGGGCCGGAGCCGACGCCCACCTGACCGCCGACGCCGACGAGATCGCCGCGGCCGACGGCGTCGTGCTGCCCGGCGTCGGCAATTTCGGCGCGTGCATGGACGCGCTCGATGGCACGGGACTCACCGACCAGGCCAAGGTCGCCGCCACGTCGGGCCGGCCGTTCCTCGGCATCTGCGTCGGGATGCAGCTGCTCTATGAGTGGTCCGACGAGTCGCCGGGGCGGCCTGGACTCGGGCTCCTCCCGGGGACCATCCGCTTGTTGCCCGACGGAGTCAAGCGGCCGCAGATGCAGTGGAATCGCTTGGCCGTCAGCTCCCACCCGCTGATGCGCGGCCTTGAAGGCCAATGGATGTACTTCGTGCACAGCTACGCAGCGCAGGTTGACGAGAACGTCATCGCAACGGTCGACTACGGGGGTCCCGTGGCCGCTGCTGCGGCACGCGGCAACGTCTGGGCCACCCAGTTCCACCCGGAGAAGTCGGCCGACGCCGGCCGTCACCTGCTCGAGAACTGGGTCCGAACCGTCGCCGATTCCATCGCCCTCCTCCGCCAGGATCACTCGTGATTCTCTATCCCGCCATCGACCTGCGTGGCGGCAACTGCGTTCGCCTGTACCAGGGCGACTACGGCCAGGAGACCGTTTACGGCACCGATCCGGTGGCTCAGGCGCTCGCCTTCGTCCTCGAGGGTGCGACGTGGCTGCACGTCGTCGACCTTGACGCAGCCCTGACCGGTCAACCCACCAACCGCTCGGTCATCGCCGCCATCTGCGATGCGTCGCCGGTGCCGGTGCAGGTGGGTGGGGGCGTACGCACCGTCGACTCGGCCAAGGCGTTGTTCGACGTCGGCGTCCGCCGGGTGGTCATCGGAACCGCTGCCCTGGAGGATCCCGGACTGGTCAGAACGGTCGCAGCCCAGCACCAGGTGGCCGTCGGCCTCGACGCCCGTGGTGGCGAGGTCGCAACCCATGGCTGGACCCAACGCACGGGCCGCACCGTTGCCGACGTCGCCGCCGATTTCACCGACGCCGGAGTCGCCGCGCTGGTGGTCACCGAGATCAGCGTCGACGGAACGCTTGGCGGCCCCGACGTACGGGGGCTGACCGAGCTGCTTGCGTCGACCACCATTCCCATCATCGCCTCGGGCGGCGTCGGGCATGTCGAGCACCTGACCACCCTGGCGTCGGTGCAGGTGGACGGACGGGGCTTCGAAGGCGTCATCGTCGGCAAGGCCATCTACGAAGGCGCCTTCGACGTGCGTCAGGCGTTGACGGCCCTGGACGGACCACGATGAAGGTCGTCCGCGTCATCCCTTGCCTCGACGTCGAGAACGGTCGGGTGGTGAAGGGCATCAATTTCGTCGGCCTCCGAGACGCCGGCGACCCGGTGGAGCTGGCCGCCGTGTACGACGCCCAAGGAGCCGACGAGCTGGTCTTCCTCGACATCACCGCGTCGTCGGACAACCGTCAGACCACCGTCGACATGGCAACCGCCGTCGCCGAGCAGGTCTTCATCCCCTTCACCATCGGCGGCGGCATCCGAACGGTCGAGGACGCCCGTCGACTGTTGCGCGCCGGGGCCGACAAGGTCTCGGTGAACTCGGCCGCGGTCTCGCGACCCGAGCTGGTGGCCGAGATCGCGGCCGAGTTCGGGAACCAATGCTGCGTCGTCGCGGTCGACGGTCGTCGCTCCGACCGCCCCGGCATCGAGTCCGGTTTCGAGGTCTACGTCAAAGGTGGGCGCGAAGCCACCGGTATTGACGTCGTCCAATGGGTGCGGCGGGTGGTTGCCCTGGGGGCCGGCGAGATCCTGCTCACGTCGATGGACCGCGACGGCACTCGCGAGGGCTTCGACCTGGCCATGACCGCAGCGGTGACCGCGGCGGTCGATGTGCCGGTGATCGCCTCCGGTGGCGTCGGCAGCCTCGGACACTTCGCACCTGCGGTGATCGAGGGCGGAGCGGACGCCGTCCTCGCGGCCAGCATCTTCCACTTCGGCGAACACACCGTCGCCGAGGCGAAGGCCGCCCTGACTGCGGCCGGCGTCACCGTGCGCCCCGCCGGCTGACCCTTCGCTCTCGGACAACCGCAAGCTCCCACCACCCCATCCCCGTTCTGCAAGCCCGGAGCCCGCTGCAGGGGACGTGGACCTTGCAGAACGGGGCCGCGTGGGTTCGATCTTGCAGAAGCCGAGTGCGGGACGGGGGGTCCCCAATGGCGACGGACGTTTCGTGTCCCCGGGGTTTGCTGTTCAGAGGGTGACGATGCCCGTACGCGGTCGCCAGGTCAGGTTCCGGTTCAGGGCGAAATTGCCGGCGGTGGCCAGCGCGATGCCCAGTAGGCGATATCCTATCGGACCGCTCCCGACGCCAGGTCCTTCGCCTGTCGCAAGGGCGACCAGACCGATCTGGACCACCATGCCGTGGGCGGCGACGATGTGGAACGGAAGGAGGCCGGCGAGAAATCGTCGGCCCCTCCGTCGTTCGTGGGTGAAGGTGAAACGGTTGTTCATCACGTAGTTCGACAGGACGCTGGCTTCGAAGCCGATGAGCGCGGCCTGCGCGAGACCCAGCGACGCCGCCGCTCCGAGGACCGCGAACTGGACCAGGACGCCGAACAGGCCGACCAGCAGGTAGGCGGTCATCGTGGCCGACAGCATGCGACCGGTCACCAGACCGATCAGGCTCACGAGATAGGAGAAGGCAACCGACGTCGTGAGCTTGGTCTCGCCGTGCTGACGCTGCCCGAACTCGTAGCCGATCTCGGCCACCCGGGGTTGCTCACCACGGGCGAGGAACTCGAGCAGGATCTTGAACCCACGCGGGTTCACCTTCGGGGCCACGCGCTCCATGTGCTCGCGCGACAGCGCGAAGAACCCGCTCATCGGGTCGCTCACCGGGGTGCCCGTCAGCGCACGGGCCAGTGAGGCGCCAGCGACCGACAGCGTGCGTCGCGACGCGGCGAAGTCGCCGTAGCTGCCGCCATCGACCTCTCGTGAGGCGACGACGACGTCTGCCCGGCCGGCGAGGATCGGCGTGATCATCTCCGGCAGGATCGAAGGGTCGTGCTGGAGGTCCGCGTCGATCACGGCCACGACGTCCCCGTCGGCGGAGGCCACACCGGCCATCACCGCGCTCGACAGCCCTCGTTCGCCGATCCTGCGGATGCTCCGAATCCGCTTGTTCTCGACGGACATTGCCTCGGCCAGCTCCCAGCTGCGGTCGGGCGAGTCGTCGTCCACGACGATCAGCTCGTAGTCGATCATCGACAGGATGTCGGCCAGTCGGCCGATGAGAATCGGCAGGTTCTCGACCTCGTTGTAGGTGGGAATCACCAAGGAAAGGGTCGGTCGAACCGCGGTTCTCCGGTCGAAGACCGGGCGCCGATAGGCGCGTTCGATGTCCGATTCGTGTCCGGCTCCTTCGGAGACAGGCGAATGGGGACGATCGACTTCGGTGGGTTCGAGCGCTGACACTCGTCTTCCATCGGCATCTTCCGCAAGATCCTGACCCCTCGGCCCCGTTCTGCAAGCCCGCACACCCCAGCAGAGGGCGGTCGGGCTTGCAGAAGGGGGGTGGGGTG
>JAQCHM010000328.1 GCA_027730885.1 Actinomycetota bacterium
AGCGGATCTACTGGGGCATGTGCGGTCATCTCGGTACCGGGATGACCCAGAACAGCGATGCCTCCCTCATCCACTACGTGACCGACGGAAAGCTCCGACCGAACCAGGGCCTGCGCGGCGTCGGCAGTCCCAAGAAGTCCGGCCTTCACGTCGACCTCACCGATGCCGTGTCGCTGCTCTGTGTTCGCCAGGCACCCGACGAGCCCCGGAGCTGGCTGGCCAGCTCGACCCAGGTGTACAACGAGTTCGTTCGGAACCACCCGGAGCACCTGCCCGCGTTGTTCGAGGGTTTCGAGTGGGACCGTCTCGACGAGCAGGGGCAGGGCGAGGGGGTCACGTCGGGTTACAAGGTTCCGGTGTTCAGCATCGCCGACGGGGCCGGGACTCGGAAGGTCTCGTGTCGGTACAACCGGTTCTGGATGGCGAAGGCCATCCTTCGCTCGGCCGACCGGTTGCCCGACGAGACGTGGGCGCTGTTCAATCTGTTCGACGAGATCGCCGAGGCCAACCGTCTGGATCTCGTCTTCGAGCCGGGCGACATCCAGTTCGCCAACAACTACACTGTGTTGCATGGTCGAGCCGCTCACGCCGAGGTGCCAGACGAGGACCGCAAGCGTCTGCTGATGCGGATCTGGGTCGACTTCGACGAGGCCCGGCCGATGGCCAACGAGGCCATCGTGCGGTACGGGGTCATCCGCCACGGCGCCCTCGGTTGGACGGCTGAACAGTGCCGCGACGGTCGTCACCTCACGGGTCATCAGCGTGACGCTGCAGGCGTACCGGTCGTCCGGGCCGCGGGGAGCAGCCTCCTTTGATGCTGCGCGGCCTGAACATGGATCGGCAGCTGCTGATCTCTTCGTTGATCGACTATGCCGGCCGCAACCACCGGGCCACCGATGTCGTGGCTCGAACCTCCGGCGGCGCGTTGGTCCGAAGCAGTTGGGGCCAGGTCAGTGACCGAGCCCGGAGACTCGGAGGCGCGCTGCTCGGCGCCGGCGTCTCCCAAGGTGATCGAGTGGCGACGATCGCATGGAACGATCATCGTCATCTCGAGGCGTACTACGGCATCACCGGCATCGGGGCCGTGCTCCACACCGTCAACCCGCGGCTGCACGACGAACAGATCGTCTACATCATCAACCACGCGGCCGACGTCATCGTGTTCGTCGATCCCGACTTCGCCGAACTGGCCGAACGAATTGCGCCCCAGTGCCCGGCGGTACGGCGATGGGTGCGGCTCGACGCCGACTACGAGGGGTTCCTCGCCGAGGCCGAGGCGGTCGAAGCGTGGCCGCTTTTGGACGAGTGGTCCGCGGCGACGCTCTGCTACACGTCGGGCACCACCGGGAACCCGAAGGGGGTCCTGCAGAGCCACCGCGCCATCGTCCTGCAGACGTGGGCCACGTGCACCGCCGATGGGCACAACGTGAACTCGGGCGAGTCGATCCTGCTTGCGGTGCCCATGTTCCATGTCAACGGCTGGGCCATTCCGTTCGCGTCGGCCATGAGCGGAGCCAAATTGGTCCTTCCCGGGCCTGATCTCAGTCCGCCGGCGATCGTCGAATGGATCAACACCGAGCACGTCACCCTGTCCGCCGGGGTCCCCACCATCTGGCTCTCGACGGTGCAGCACCTGCAGCGAACCGGGCAGGACATCCCGTCACTGCGGCGCATCGCCGTCGGAGGCTCGGCTGCGCCTCGGTCGCTCATGGACACCCTCGAGGACGACTTTGGAGTGTTCGTCGCCCACGTCTGGGGCATGACGGAGATGACGCAGGGTTCCTCGGGACGATTCACCAACCGGGTCGAGAAGCTCTCGCGGGACGAGCAACGCCGGCGCCAGGCCATGGCCGGCCGTGCGATCTTCGGTGTCGAGATCAAGGTGGTCGACGACGAGGGCAACGAGATCGAGCGCGGGTCCGGTGCCCCCGGCGAGTTGCTGGCTTGCGGGCCCTGGGTGGCCGGCAACTATTTCGGGAGCGCGACGGAGTCCGCGACCTCCCACACTTCGGACGGTTGGTTGCGTACCGGCGACGTAGCGACGATCGACGAGGAGGGCTATGTGACGATCGTCGATCGGGCCAAGGACGTCATCAAGAGCGGCGGGGAATGGATCAGCTCCATCGAGCTCGAGAACGCCGCCGTCGGCTGCCGGGGTGTGACCCAGGCGGCCGTCATCGGGTTGCCCCATGACCGATGGGGTGAACGACCACTGCTGTTGTACGTCGCGGACGAGCCCGTCGACCGCGACGACCTCCTCGATGCCATGGGCGCGGCGGTACCGAAATGGTGGCTGCCGAACGACGTGCTGGCCGTGGCGGACATCCCACTCACCGGAACGGGCAAGATCGACAAGAAGGCGCTTCGCCAGATGTTCGCGGGGCACGTCTGGCCTGGCCGCGACCCGGATTCCAGCTCAGACTCCGGCTCAGCCAAGCAGTAACGATCGGAGACCGGCGGCCGGCTGGTGCAGTTCGAGTCGCAGGAAGGCCTCGGCGACCGTCGGGTCGAACTGGGTTCCGGCGCAGCGCTTGATTTCGGAGCGCGCCTCGTGGACCGGACGAGCAGACTGGTACGAGCGTCCGGAGGTCATGACGTCGTAGGCGTCGGCCACCGCGACGATGCGGACGCCCATCGTGATCTCCTCTCCGGTCAGGCCGACCGGGTACCCTGCATATCAACGTTCGTGGTGCGATCCCACGGCAAGGGCCCAGGGCCCGAGCCAACCGCGCAGCGGGTCGACCAGGTCATGACCTTCGGCTGCATGGGAGCGGACGATGTCCCATTCGGTCTCGGTCAGAGGGCCCGGCTTGTTGAGGATCTCGGCCGGAATGAACAGTTTGCCGATGTCGTGGAGGAGAGCGGCCCACTGCAACCGTTCGAGCGCGGTGTCGGTGAGGCCCATCTCGACTGCGATCCGGTGGGCGTAGCGTCGAACACGTTCACAATGGCCGCGTGTGACCCGGTCGTGGGCGCCGAGGGCGATCACAAGTTCGAGGACCCACTCGGCGTGCGCGTGTCCGTCGGCGGGCAGGACGTCCCAACGTACCTCCTGTAGTCGCCGCTTCTGATACTTGGCCGACCCCGTTCGCCAGGCAAGGGCGACACGATTGGGTGCCGCCCCGGGGAAACGCAGATCCAGTCCGAGAAGCACGCCCAACGGTCGGAGCCGCGGAACGGCAAGGGCGAGCGCGCGTACGACCATCGCCGCCCGGAGACGGGCGATCCAACGTGCAGGTTCAACCGTCGAGGATGCCACCCGACAGGTATCGGCGTGCTCACCTCGCAATCGGATGGGCAATAGATCCCGAGGATCGGCAAGACTCTTCGCCGTGTCCGCATCCACGTCCTCGACGACACCCGCGAAACGACTGTTGTTCAACGCCTTCTCGATGAACTGCGTTTCGCACATCCAGCACGGACTTTGGGGCCGGGCCGACACCCGACAGACCGAGTACTCGACGCTGGATCCGTGGCTCGAGTTGGCTCGGATCCTCGAGGCAGGCTGCTTCGATGCGCTCTTCCTCGCCGACGTCGTCGGCGTCTACGACAACTACCGGTGCGGACCGGAGACATCGATTCGTGAGGCCATGCAGATTCCGGTCAACGATCCGGCGATGCTCATTCCCGCGATGGCCACGGTCACCGAACACCTGGGGTTCGCCTTCACCGGTTCGATCCTGGCCGAGCACCCTTTCAACTTTGCCAGGAAGGTCTCGACCCTCGATCACCTGACACGAGGCAGGCTGGCCTGGAACATCGTGACGTCGTATCTACCCAGCGCGGCCCGCAACCTCGGTTTCGGTGACCTGCCGCAGCACGACGACCGGTACGACCGGGGCGACGATTACCTGGAGGTGACCTACAAGCTGTGGGAGAACAGCTGGGACGATGACGCGGTTGTCAGACGGCCGGGCTGTTACGCCGACCCGACCAAGGTGCACGAGATCAACCACATCGGTCCCTACTACACGGTCCCCGGGCCGCACCTGAGCGAGCCGTCCCCCCAGCGCACGCCGGTGTTGTTCCAGGCAGGTTCGTCGGACCGAGGACGCGAGTTCGCCGCCCGGCACGCCGAGTGCGTGTTCGTCTCGGCCAACCGCAGCTCGCTCGGGAAACTGGTGGCCGACACGAACCGGCGTCTGACCCGTCACGGGCGTCGTCGGGGCGACATCAAGTTCTTCGTCGGGCTGTCACCGATCGTCGGCGGGACCGAAGCCGAGGCCAAGGCCAAGGAGGCCGACCTGCGCGAGCA
>JAQCHM010000329.1 GCA_027730885.1 Actinomycetota bacterium
GGCGAAGCGGCCGGGGAAGGCCGTACGGTCGGGAGACTGTTGCGACAACTCGCGGATGGTCGCGAGCAGCTCGGCTGCGCTGCCGGCAGTCGATGTCGCGGCCGAGATCGACGGATCGTCGTCGACCGGGAGGGTGTCCGGATAGGTGTCGTAGAGGCCGCGGAGCGGATGGAGGAGATACACCAGATGACGAGGATGCCGGATCATCCACGCCGGATACTTCCCGGTGATGACGACGTCGAAGCGAGACACATCGAGATGCAGGAACGTCTCGTAGGACTCGAGCACCTCCGCCAAGTTCGACTCGGGTGTCGGGATGGCCACGAGTTCGACGTCGTGGCCACGTTCGGCCAGACGTCGCTGCAGCGTGTGCCACAGGCGCTCGGCCCCTCCGACCACGTTCCCGGGTGCCACCGGGGTGACGATGCCGATCTTCACCGAACGGCCTGGTTCATGAACGGCCCCGCTCGATGGCACGCGCGATCACGAACTCGATGTACTCGGCCTTGGATCGGAACCGCAGTCGCTCGGCTCGGCGTCGAATCGTGTCGCGATTGAGCGCTCGTGCCCGGACCGCAAGCTGAACGATGTCGGAGCGGCTGGGCCTGAGGTGTTCGGGTCTGAGTCGAGCGAGGGGTTGCACCGGCGGCAACTATAGGTGGGGCCGGTGGGTGGTCTGGGCCACCGACGCCAATACCAACACGGCCGCAGCGCTGGCCGGAAGAATGCCCTGGGCAACTTGGCGGACGATCGGGTCGAGCAGCTCGGGCTTCGCCTGGATGCTCGTGAGCAGGCGAGTGTTGATGATTCTCCACATCGCCTCGACGGCCTGGTCCGACCGAAGACCGGCCAACACGCCCAGATCGTCGAGTGTTCGCCACGATGCGACGAGATGATCCCAGAGTTCGACGACCCCTGAGCCTTGGAGGGCCGAGCACAGGAGGACTTCGGTGGTGATGCCCTCCCGCTTCGGTCGGACAAGGTGCAGCGCGGCGCGGTAGTCGGCCGCGGTGTGGGACGCAGTTGCCAGATACGGTCCGTCGGCTTTGTTGACGACGACCACGTCCGCCAGCTCCATGACGCCCCGTTTGATGCCCTGTAGATCGTCGCCCCCTCCCGGGGCGACGAGCAGCACGAACAGGTCGGTGATGTCGGCCACCGCCGTCTCGGATTGGCCAACCCCGACCGTCTCGACGATGACCACGCCGAACCCGGCGGCCTCGCAGAGCAGCAGGACCTCTCGGGTGGCGTCGGCGACCCCGCCGAGCACCCCCCGACTCGGCGACGGCCGCACGAACGATGCCGGGTGGGCGGCGAGGAACGGCATGCGGGTCTTGTCGCCGAGGATCGACCCGCCGCTACGACGTGAGGAGGGATCGACGGCGAGGACCGCCACGTGCTGACCGAGTTCGATCACGTGGCGGCCGAGCCGTTCGATGAGGCTGCTCTTGCCGACGCCCGGAGTCCCCGAGATGCCGATGCGGTGCGAGCGGCCGGTGTGGGACAGGACCAGGGTCAGAAGTTCGTCGGCCTGATCGCGGTGATCGGGTCGTGAGGACTCGACGAGGGTGATGGCCTTGGCCAGCGCCCGCCGTTCTCCGGCCAGGAGTCGGTCGGCCAGGGCCGCGGGCGTATCGGACGGACGGGTCAGCTCGCGGCCCTCACCAGTTCCCGCCGCACGAGATCGAGGACCTGCGCGGCCGCATCGGGGATGTTGGTGCCGGGCCCGAAGATGGCGCCGACGCCGGCCTGGCGGAGCATGTCATAGTCCTGCGGGGGAATGACGCCACCGCACACCACGACCACGTTGTGGGCGCCGGCCTGGCGGAGCTCGTCGATCAGCTGGGGGACAAGCGTCTTGTGCCCGGCGGCCTGGCTCGAGATACCGACGATGTGCACATCGTTGTCGACCGCATCGCGGGCAACCTCGGCCGGGGTCTGGAAGAGCGGGCCGACGTCGACATCGAAGCCGAGATCGGCAAACGCAGTGGCGATGACCTTCGCTCCGCGATCGTGGCCGTCCTGGCCCATCTTGGCCACCAGGATGCGGGGCCGTCTGCCCTCGGCGTCGGCGAACGCCCCGACGTCGGCCAGGATCTTCTGAAATCCCTCGTCGTTGGCGTAGGCCGCGCCGTAGACCCCGGAAATGGTGCGGGTCTCGGCCTGATGGCGGCCGTACACGACTTCCATGGCGTCGGACATCTCGCCGACGGTGGCCCGGGCCCGAGCGGCATCGACACAGGCGGCCAGGAGATTTCCCTTGCCGCGGGCGGCTTCGGTGAGGGCGGCCAGCGCGGCTGCGCACGCCGCCTGATCGCGATCGGTCCGGATCCGGGCCAGCCGGGCGACCTGCGACTCACGCACCGCGGTGTTGTCGATGTCGAGCACGTCGACGGTCCCGCCATCGGTGACCCGGTACTTGTTGACGCCCACCACGACTTCTTCGCCTCGGTCGATGCGAGCTTGACGTTTGGCCGCCGACTCCTCGATGCGCAGTTTGGGCATGCCCGACGCAATAGCCTTGGTCATGCCGCCGAGGCTGTCAACCTCGGCCATGATGGCCCGGGCCCGCTCGGCGAGGTCCGCGGTGAGCTTCTCGAGGTAGTAGCTGCCGGCCAGCGGGTCGACGGTACGCGTGACGCCGCTCTCCTCGGCCAGGATGAGCTGAGTGTTGCGGGCGATGCGGGCGCTGAACTCGGTGGGCAGCCCCAGCGCCTCGTCGAAGCTGTTGGTGTGAAGACTCTGGGTGCCACCGAGCACGGCGGCCATCGCCTCGTAGGCGGTGCGAACGACGTTGTTGTACGGGTCCTGCTCGGTGAGGGACACCCCAGAGGTCTGGCAGTGGGTGCGAAGCATGGAGGAACTGGCACTCTTCGGGTTGAACTGCGCCATCGACTCGGCCCACAGCAGTCGTGCCGCCCGCAGTTTGGCGATCTCCATGAAGAAGTCCATGCCGATGCCGAAGAAGAAGCTGAGCCGGCCAGCAAAGGCGTCGACATCGAGTCCCTGGGACAGTGCCGCGCGGACGTATTCGAGGCCGTCGGCCAGCGTGAAGGCCAACTCGATGTCGGCCGACGCCCCCGCTTCGAGCATGTGGTAGCCCGAGATCGAGATCGAGTTGAACTTCGGCATGTGCGTCGCGGTGTAGTTGATGATGTCGGCCACGATCCGCATGGAAGGTTCGGGCGGGTAGATGTAGGTGTTGCGAACCATGAACTCTTTGAGGATGTCGTTCTGGATGGTCCCCGACAGCTGGTCGGTGGTGACGCCTTGCTCCTCGCCGGCTACGACGTAGCACGCCAGGATTGGGAGCACCGCGCCGTTCATGGTCATCGACACCGACATCTGGTCGAGCGGGATCCCGTCGAAGAGGATCTTCATGTCCTCGACCGAGTCGATGGCAACACCCGCCTTGCCGACGTCGCCGACGACCCGAGGATGATCGGAGTCGTAACCCCGGTGCGTGGCCAGATCGAAGGCGACCGACAGCCCCATCTGTCCCGCAGCCAGGTTCCGACGGTAGAAGGCGTTCGACTCCTCGGCGGTGGAGAACCCGGCGTACTGGCGGATGGTCCACGGGCGGTGGGTGTACATGGTGGCCCGCGGGCCTCGAACGTAGGGGGCTTCACCCGGGAGCGAGCCGAGGTGCCCCACGCCGTCGAGGTCGTCGGCGGTGTAGAGCGGCTTGACCAGGATGCTTTCCGCGGTCGTCACAACGAGCGTGTCGGGGTCGGCGCCACGTAGATCGTTGGCCGCAGCGGCCTTCCACCGGTCGTAGCCGTCGTTGCTCAGTCCCGAGTCGTTCACGGCGCCAATGGTACGCCGAGCAGGTCGGCAATTGCCGATTCGAGAGGGCCGAGCGCCACGTCCCAACGGTACTGGTTGGCCAGCCTCTGGCCGGCCACGGCCCGCTCACGCGCCGCCTCGGGGGCCGCCAACACCGCCCGAATGCCCGCCGACAGATTGTCGGGTTCGGCGAGCCGGAGCACGGAGTCTGGGTCGGGCAAGCCTCGCGCGCCAACCGCGGTGGCCACGACGGGGGTTCCCGACGCGAGGGCCTCGATCAGCTTGAGGTTGGTGCCCGAACCGGCTTCCACCGGGTTGACGATGACGTCGGCCGCCAGCAGGAGACGGACGAGGTCGTGGTCGGCAAACGAACCGAGGCTGATCGGGCCCGTGCGAGGTCGATCCGAGTGGCTT
>JAQCHM010000330.1 GCA_027730885.1 Actinomycetota bacterium
TCTTGGAGCTGACGAGTCCGCTCCTCTTGGACGAGCGCATCGCTGAACTCATCGAGCTCGCCCTCGAGCACGCTCTCGAGCTTGTAGACCGTGAGGCCGATGCGATGATCGGTGACGCGGTTCTCCTTGAAGTTGTACGTCCGAATCTTCTCCGACCGCCCGCCACCGCCGATCTGATCCCGACGCGTGGCCGAGGCCTCAGCCTGCTGACGCTCCTGTTCGGCTCGCAGCAGACGAGATCGCAGCACCACCAACGCCCGAGCCCGGTTCTGCAGCTGACTTTTCTCGTCTTGCATCGATACGACGATCCCCGTCGGCACGTGGGTGAGCCGCACGGCCGAGTCGGTGGTGTTCACGTGCTGACCACCGGCGCCCGATGAGCGGAAGGTGTCGACCTGGAGGTCGTTCGGATCGATGGCGACGTCGACTTCGTCGGCCTCGGGCAGCACGGACACAGTCGCCGAAGAGGTGTGGATACGGCCCTGGGACTCGGTGACCGGGACCCGCTGCACGCGGTGCGGTCCCGCCTCGAACTTCATTCGTGTCCAGGCGCCTTCACCTTGGAGGATGAACGTGATGTCGGAGAATCCACCGAGGTCGGACCGTTGCGAGTTGATGACCTCGAAACTCCAGCCTTGACGTTCGGCATACCCCTGGTACATCTCGAAGAGATCCCGCGCGAACAGGTTGGCTTCCTCGCCACCCTCGGCTCCGCGAATCTCGACGATCACGTTGCGGACGTCGTTGGGGTCCTTGGGCAACAAGAGCAGGCGGAGTTCCTGCTCCGCCTCCGCGATGCCTTCCTCGGCCAGTACGACCTCGGCCCTGAGCTCGTCCCGTTCGGAAGGATCGGCCTCGGACAGGAGCATCTGGGCAACGGAACGGTCGTCGTGTTTGGACTGGAGGCGTCGGCCCACCTCGACGATCTCTCCCAGCTCCCGGTACCGACGGGTGAGCGCTATGAACCGCTTGTTGTCCGAAGCGACCGCGGGATCGCCCAAACGCGCTTCGAGTTCCCTGAATTCGTCTTCGAGACCCTGGACACGTTCGAGCACGTTGGCAGGCTACTGAGCCGAATCGTCGCCCGGATCTCCCCATGGAGGGGCCATCGAACGCAGTTCGGTGTCGGGGATCAACCCGACGAGCTCCTCGGTGATCGGGTAGTGATCGGCGTGGGGCACCACGACGAGCAAGCGAGCGGCCGGGTCGACGCGATCGCGGTAGTCGGCGGCCTGGGGAGCAAGGTCGAGGTCGACGCCACTCGAGCAGACAACGACCACGACCGATCCGTCGGCTGTCCGACCCTTCGCCGCGACCGGACGATGACCGAGCACGGTGGAGCGCGGCTCGAGCGGCGGCTCGGCGTACAGCTCGGTCAGACCAAGGAGCGCCGGCTGGTCCAACAGAGCCGAACGAAGCCAACGCTCGCGCGCCAGCCGATTGAGCGGATGAGGGCGCGCCCCGGCACGACGATGGACGGCAACAGCCGCAACGGCACGGCGCAGCGCAGCATCAGGCGACAGACCGCTGTGCACGAGCTGATGCAGTTCTCGGTCAGCCTGGCCGACGCCGACCTCGATCAGCGGTCGGCCTTGCTCGTCCCGGCTCACTCTGGCCACTTCGAGTCCCGCCCACTCGGCGACCAGTCGACCGTGGTCGTTGACCGGCCGGGCGCCAGACTCGTTGATCAGGCCGGCCAACGCCCAGATGTCGGCGCCGAGATCCGGAGGGATCAACCGTTCGGAGGGAGCGGCCGGAGCGGTGAGCGTGCCGACGATCGACCGAACCTCAACCGAACCGACGGCCAAAAGCCCAACGCGGCGAGCCAACACGCCGGCCGATACGGCGTCGGTGAGGATCACCAGTTGGTCCACGGACTCTCGAGCGGCCCAACGCAACGCCGGGCCGAGAAAGGCGACAGGGCGCTCGCCTTCGAACAACAAGTAAGCCGCGCGACCGCGGTCAGAAAGGCCGAAGCCCCCGGCCTGGCCGGGGGCTTCGCACAACACGATCTCGCAATGGTCGGAACGCCGTACCAGCGCGGCCAGTTTGGCCTGATGGAGCGCGTTCGGGACCGACAGGGCCTACTCCTCTTCGTCGCCAGCCCCACGACGGCGACGGCCGAAGCGACGCTCGAAACGCTCGACCCGTCCCGCGGTGTCGACGATGCGCATGGTGCCGGTGAAGAAGGGATGGCTGGCCGAGGAAATCTCGACCTTGGCCAGAGGATAGGTGTTGCCGTCCTCCCACTCGATCGTGTCGTTGGTCTGGATGGTCGACCGGGTGACGAACGAGAACTCGGCGCTGGCGTCCTGGAAGACGACCGGTCGGTAGTTTGGATGGATATCGGGCTTCATCACTGCTCCAGCTGACTTCGGGGAACGAGACAGGTTATCGAATCAAGGGGCCTTTGCGATCTCCTCGAGGAACTGTGCGTTGCCGCCGGAGGTCCGCAGCCCTTCGAGGAGGAACTTCACTGCTGCGGTCGCGGTTCCGTCGTCCGATGCGAGCCCTGCCAGCAGCTGACGCAACCGCACCGTCGAGGCGTAGTCCTCCTCGTCCATCAACAGGTCGGCACGGCGGGTCGAGCTGGCGAGTGGATCGATTGCCGGGAAGAGAAAACGCTCGGCCATGCCTCGATCCAGCCGAAGTTCCATGTTACCGACACCTTTGAACTCCTCGAGAATCGCTTCGTCAAGCTGCGACCCGCTCTCGACCAGCGCCGTTGCGAGGATGGTCAGCGAGCCCCCCTCCTCGAGGTTGCGTGCCGCGCCCAGGAACCGCTTGGCTGGGTACAAGGCACCCGCGTCGAGGCCACCGGACAGGATCCGGCCGCTCCCATTGGCGGCCATGTTGTACGCACGAGCCAGCCGCGTGATGCCATCGAGCAGGATGACGACGTCCCGGCCCGCCTCGACCAGGCGCTTCGCTCGTTCCAGTGTGAGCTCGGCGACCGCGCAATGTTCGTCGGCCGGTCGGTCGAACGCGGAGGCGATGACCTCACCTCGCTCGACGTGTCGACGCATGTCGGTCACTTCCTCGGGTCGCTCGTCGATGAGGAGCACCATGAGCTCGACCTCGGGATGGTTGGTCTCGATCGAGGTGGCAATCTCCTTCAAGATCGATGTCTTGCCCGCCTTGGGGGGCGACACGATGAGGCCACGCTGGCCTTTGCCGATGGGAGCGATCAGATCGAGGACGCGTACCGTAAGGTCAGCCGACGGTTCGTCTCGTTCCAGACGCAGAGGTTCGGCGGGAAACAGCGGGGCGAGGTCGTCGAAGTGCGGCCGATGGGGCCTGTCATCGAGAGGCAGCTCGTTGATCGACGCGATCGAGTGGAGCGCCGGATTCTTCTCGTTGCGGTTGGCGGCTCGGGCGTCGCCGGAGACCAGGTCGCCGCGACGGAGACCGAACTGGCGAACCATCTTCACCGACACGTACACATCGTCCCTGGACGGGAGATAGTCGTCGACTCGAAGGAAGCCGTAACCCTCGTCGCGGAGGTCCAGGTAACCGCTGACGGCGACCGGTTCGGGGTTGGCCGGCTCGATGATGTCCTCCCGATCGCGACTGCGGCCCCGTCGGCGTCGGCGTCGATTGGCCGCTTCCCCGTCCTCGCCGTCGACCCGATCCCGGAGGTCGTCGGGATCGGCCCGATTCCCCGGATCGGCCGGCTGGTCCTGACGGTTCTGATCCTGACGGTCCGGCCGCAGATCGGGCCGGCTCTGTTGATCGGGCCGGCTCTGTTGGCCACGGCCCTGGTCCTGACGGCCCTGATCCTGACGGTTCTGGTCCGGACGGTTCGGCACCTGGCCGCCCGTGCCCGCCACCTCGAGTTCCCACTCTGCGGGTGGCTCGTCATTGCGACCCCGACCCCGACGTCGACGGCTCCGAGACTGCTGATCAGCGCCGCCAACCCCCGACGGTTGGGCGAACCGGACGCCCTGGTCATTGGTCGACGAGGCCGATGACAGGTGACCACCCGGCGTCGACCGCTCATCCCCCGGTCCAGGATCGTCGTCGTCAGCATCGGATTCATCGCCGTCGACATCGGACTCGGCGTCGGCGTCACTGACAAAGGATGCCGAGCCGAGATCCTCATCTCTGGCGTCACGAGTCGTGTCGGAAAACAGTTGGCCGTCCGATGCGTCGGCCTCGCCGCCGGGTGCGGCGACGAGGACGCCCGACAGCTCGAGG
>JAQCHM010000331.1 GCA_027730885.1 Actinomycetota bacterium
CCTCGGCTTCGGCCACGAGACGCGCCGACTCGGCCTCGAGGCTCGCCACGACTCCCTCATCGACCGACGACTGGAGTTCGCGTTCGAGTCGGCGCCGTCTCTCCGTGACCACGTTGTTCTGACCGGTCAGTCGCTCGCGCAACGAACGGGCCCGGCTGAGGATGTCCCCCACGTCGGATCCGCCCAGCGCAGCCAGCTCGGCTTCGGCATCGAGCACCGTCGCATCGAGGCCGGCCAGCAAGACCCGAAGCTGATGATCTCGGTTGCTCAGCTCGATACGCGAACGGTGCGACGCCTCGAGCTGGGCCGTGAGCGCCTTGAGCTCTCGGCCGGCCAGGTGCAGGCGCAGGCCCCCCAGCTCGGTGATGAGACCGTCGTAGCGCACAGCGGCGGCCGCCTGCTTCTCGAGCGGACCCAGCTGTCGTTTCACCTCCCGCACGAGATCACCGATGCGGTTCAGGTTCTCATCGGTCGCGGCCAACCGCCGCTCGGCTCGCTCCTTGCGTTTGCGGTACTTGAGAACGCCCGCCGCCTCCTCGATGATGAGGCGGCGCTCCTCGGGGCGAGCGTTGAGGACGGCGTCGATCTGGCCTTGTGACACGATGATGTGCTGCTGGCGCCCGACGCCGGAGTCCGACAAGAGCTCCTGGATGTCGAGCAGTCGACACGGCACGTTGTTGATGGCGTAGTCGGACTCGCCCGAGCGGAACAGCGTTCGGGTGATCGTCACCTCGGTGAAGTCGATAGGGAGCAATCCGTCGGCGTTGTCGATGGTGAGTGTGACCTCGGCCCGGCCCAAAGCGGCCTTGATCGCCGTGCCGGCAAAGATGACGTCGTCCATCTTCTGCGAGCGAACCGCGGTGGGCGCCTGCGCTCCGAGCACCCAGGCGATGGCGTCGACGACGTTGGACTTGCCGCTCCCGTTCGGGCCCACGACCACCGTGATGCCGGGCTCGAGTTCGAGCCGGGCGGGATCTGCAAAGGACTTGAACCCCTTGATCGACAGCGCCTTGACGTACACCGCTCGACCTGCGTCAGACCTGAGTCGAGCAGTAGAAGACGGTCATGCCGCGGAACGTCGTCTTGAGGATGGGGTCGCGCGAGCGCTGACTCAGCTGGCCCTCCTTGCCGTAGACGGTCAGGTGCTCGGCGTACTCGCCCGGCTTGCCGGCCAGGTCGATGAACGGCCGCCCCGGCAGGCTGGTCCCTCGGTATTTGATGGCGTCGTGGAGGATGCCGACGACCGCGCGATAGAGACGACGCACCTCCTGCATCGACAGTCCCGATGCCGGCCGGTCGTACCTGATACCGGCGTCGAAGAGGATCTCGTCGCTGTAGATCGGCCCGATCCCGACGAAGACCGACTGGTCGGTGAGCAGCACTTTCAGGGGTTCGGTCCGTCGCAAGATGTAGGAGCCGAACTTGATCCAGGCAATGGGACGAACGAGGAGGTCGAGGCCCCGGCTCTCGGGTGTCCCGATGAGTGGGGCCAGTTCCTCGAGCGGCACGATGTCGACCCGTGCCGAGGCTTTGCCGGTCAACACCTTGCTGTCGAGGATCCGCAGGTCGCCACCCTGGGTGAAGGTGATTTTGACGACCGTTTCGGGGTCGGACTTGGTCTTCGACGGACAGCGTTGCAGGCGACCGTCCTCGCCCAGCTGGAGGACGAGCGCGTGGTCGTTGTCGAGTGTGAGAACGATGGCGAGACCGTGGCGTTCGACCAACGTCACCTTGGTGCCTTCGAGTGCGTCGCTCACTGCCTTCTTGGTCCGCAGATTGGGGACCACTTTCAGCGAGGACACCTCGACCGTCTTGATCTTCTTTCCGACCGCCTCGCGCTCGAGGTCCCTTCGCAATGTCTCGATCTCAGGTAGCTCAAGCACGGACTTCGCCCTTTTCTTCCGCCGGCGAGCGGCGAATCTCTGGTGATTCCCGGTCGTCACCGTAGCGAGCCCGGATGGCCTCCAGGCCGGCCTGGGCCGCGACCTGTTCGGCTCGCTTCTTGGACGTGCCGCTTCCCTCGCCCCAGGCAAGGCCGTCGACCATCACGACCGCCGAGAAGCGCTTGTCGTGGTCGGGTCCGGTCCCGATCAGTCGGTAGTTCGGCGCAGAGAACCCCAGGTGGGCGACGAGCTCCTGGAGTTGGGTCTTGAAGTCGTCCCGACCAGGGAGTTCAGCCCCCGAGGCGATGACCTCGTGGAGCAGGTCGAGCGTGAACGTCCGCGCGGCCTCCCAACCGGCGTCGACGTACACCGCGCCGATCACGGCCTCCAGGGCATCGGCCAGGATCGACTCCTTGTCCCGGCCGCCCGACATTTCTTCTCCCTTGCCGAGGCGCAGGCCCTCACCAAGGCCCAGGCGGCGGGCAACGTCGGCCAGCTGGGCCGTATTGACCACCGACGCCCGGAGTTTTGCCAGTTGGCCCTCCGGCAGTCCCTCGTAGGCACCGAAAATGTCCCCGGTCACCGCGAGACCAAGGACGGCGTCGCCCAGGAACTCGAGTCGCTCGTTGGACTCGTTGACGGGGTGTTCCGCGCAAAAGCTCCGATGGGTGAGTGCCAGGACGAGCAACTCGGGGTTCGCGAAGGCATGGCCCAGCCGCTGCACCCACGCCCCGTGGGACTGACGACCGTTCAGGATTGGACCCCGGGCTGATCGGCGCCGACCTGCCCGTAGACATAGTCGACGGCGTCGCGGACCGTCTTGAGATCTTGCAAGTCCTCGTCGTCAATGCGGAATCCGACCGTGCGATCAGCCAGTTCTTCCTCGAGCGCCTCGACCAGTTCGATGAGGGCCAAGGAGTCCGCGTCGAGGTCGGCGGCGAAGGAGTCGCCTTCCTTGATCTGTTCGGGTTCGATCTCGAGAATGTCAGCGAGCCGGTCGCGGACGAGGGTTACCACGTCGTCACGGGTCATCGGCGACTGCTCCATATGGGTTTCAGAGGGCATCGTGGGCTCGAGGGATCCTGGCAGTGAGGGCACCAGCGGCTCAACGAGAGATCGTCAGGTGCGGAGTCCCGGCGACTCTAGCGCCAGTTTCGGGCCTCCAGGGTGCTCATGCGTCAGGATGATGCCCCAGCTCCGCCGCGGCCTCGACGGCCGTCCGAAGACTTCCGACGACGTTCTCATCGGCCAGTTTCGAGGCGGTACCGATGGCGTGCGCGATGGTCTCCGCCGACGACGAGCCATGCGAGATCATGCAGACACCTCGCGTGCCGAGGAGCATGGCGGCACCCGTCTGGCCGGCATCGAGGGTCCTGAAGACCGGGGCGAGCACCGGATCGACGACCGAGGCGGTTGCCGCAACCTGGGCATTGGACCGCAGGGCCCGCTGCAACTGCTCCTGGGCGACGGCCATGAGACCCTCGAGTGACTTCAGCACGACGTTGCCGGTGAACCCGTCACACACCACGACGTCGGCGACACCGGCCATCAGGTCCCGGCCCTCGACGTTGCCGACGTAGTGTGCACCGGCCGCATCCCAATCGACCGCTTCCATCAAGCCACAGGCTTCTTTGACCAGATCATTGCCCTTACCGGCCTCCTCGCCGATCGTGAGCACGCCGACCCGCGGACGTTCGACCGACCAGCGGACTCGGTTGTACACGACGCCGAGCCGGCCGAACTGCACCAGCCACTCGGGCTGGCACTGGGCGTTGGCCCCGCAATCGAGGAGGGTCGTCGGGGCGGCGCCGAACACAGGGAACGGCACTGCGATGGCCGGCCGGGCCACACCTTTGATGCGGCCCATCCGCAGGAGTGACGCCGCCATGGCGGCGCCGGTGTTCCCCGCGCTGAGCAGGGCCTTCGCCTGGCCGTCGCGCACCGCTTCGGCCGCCCGGACGATGGACGAATCCTTGAGCCGGCGAACGCTCGTGGCGGGCTCGGCTCCCATCTCGATGACTTCGGTCGCCGGAAGAACCTGAAGATCGCCGGTGTCCCCGAGCTCCTGCGGTCGGCCCACCAGCAGGACGTTGACCCCCGCGGCAAACGCGAGCTTCGCTCCTTCAACGACCGCCTCGGGGGCGAAGTCGCCACCCATCGCATCGACGGCGACGGGGAGTGTCGAGCCGGTCATGATGGCAACGGGACGGTCAGCCGACCTCGATGGCGCGACGGCCGTTGTACCACCCACAGGTGGGGCACGCCCGGTGCGGCAACTTGGCGTTGCCGCAGTTCGAGCAGAGGCT
>JAQCHM010000332.1 GCA_027730885.1 Actinomycetota bacterium
CGATCTCAGTTCGGGGCGCGGCAATCGGGGCACCGGCCCCAATACACCACCTCGGCCTCGTCGATGTCGAACCCGTGGTCCTCGGCTGCGTCGAGACACGGCCGGGCCCCGACGGCACAGTCGATGTCGAAGATCAGCCCACAGCCGCGACACACCAGATGATGGTGGTTGTCCCCGACTCGGCTCTCGAAGCGGGCAGGAGAGCCCGTGGGCTGAATGCGGCGAACGAGACCCTTCTCGGCGAGGGCCGAGAGCCCGTCGTAGACCGCCTGCCGGGAGATGGCACCAATTCGCTCACGCACGGTCTCGCTGAGCTCCTCGGCCGTGGCGTGCGGAGCGTGAGCAACGGCTTGCATGATCGCCAGGCGTTGGGCGGTCACCTGGAGACCGCTGCCCCTGAGCTGTTGCTCGAAACCCTGTTGCTCCGAGCCCAGTTCTTGCGCTCCCCGCTGGTCGACCTCCACGTTCGAGAGTCAAGCACCAATTCCGGACCGAGTCAAGAGCTTGACTTTGTCGGGACTCACGGGGTTCGACCCCGTGGGTCCGACGTCCTAACGTCGACGGCCATGGAACCAGGTGAACGCATCACACGCTACTTCGAGGCCTGCAGCAGCGGCGCTCCGACCGACATCGCCTCGCACTTCACCGCGGACGCCGTCATCTACGACACCAATTTGGAGCCGTTTCGCGGCGCCGTTGCGATCGGCGAATCCTGGAGCAAGATCCGCAACGACTGGCAGGGGGCGCGCTGGACGGTGGACTCGCTCCTCTCCGACGGCGCCGCCGCCGCCATCGAATGGTCGATGACCGGTACCGACCCGCGAACGGGCGAGGGCTTCGTCTTCCGAGGATCGGAGCACTACCGGTTCGTCGACGGGCTCATCGACGAGATCCGTCAGTACTGGACGTTCGACCGGGCACGGCTGACCACGGGCCTGCGATGCTATCCCTACGACCCCCGCTAACGTACCGCCATGGCTTGGGGTGACGACGCTGAGGACGCCCGGCTCCACGGAACCCACATCGCCGAGAGCGTGCTCGACCTGATCGGCAACACGCCGCTGGTTCGGCTGAAGCGCATCAGCGAGATCCACGGCATCCGTTCTGTGCTGGCGATGAAGATGGAGACCACCAACCCCGGCGGTTCGTCCAAGGACCGACCCGCGCTCGAGATGATCCTGGCCGCCGAGCGCGACGGACTGCTCTGGCCCGGGCGCACGATCGTCGAACCCACCAGCGGCAACACCGGCGTCGGGCTGGCCATCGTCGCGGTCCAACGGGGTTACCACTGCGTCTTCGTGATGACCGACAAGGTCGCTCCCGAGAAGGTCCAGTTTCTCCGGGCCTACGGGGCCGAGGTCGTCGTCTGCCCGGTCGCTGTGCCGCCCGACGATCCCCAGAGCTACTACAAGGTTGCCGAACGGCTGACCGACGAACGCGACGCATTCCGTCCGAACCAGTACGCCAACCCCAACAACCCCGCCGCCCACTTCGCAACGACCGGTCCCGAGATCTGGCGCCAGACGGGGGGGCGCATCACCCACTTCGTCGCCGGCGCCGGCACGTGTGGCACCATCACCGGCACCGCCCGCTACCTGAAGGAGCAGAACCCCGACATCCAGGTGATCGCGGCCGACCCCGATGCGTCGGTGTTCTCCGGGGGGAGCGGCCGCCCCTACCTCGTCGAGGGTGTCGGTGAAGACTTCTTCCCAGCGGCGTGGCAACCCGACCTGTACGACGGCGTGATCCCGATCACCGACGAGCAAAGCTTCCTGACCGCTCGTGAGGTCAGCAAGGAGGAGGGCATCCTCATCGGGGGCTCCGGGGGCATGGCGGTCGCGGCCGCCATCGAGGTGGCGAAGCAGGCCGGTCCCGGCGACCTCGTCGTGGTCCTCAATCCCGACTCGGGCCGCGGTTACCTGTCGAAGGTGTTCAACGACGATTGGATGGCCAACTTCGGGTTCCTAACTGAGAGCGCAGATTGCGTCTCAGCGGTGCTCGAGGCCCGCGGATCGACGCCCGCTCTGCTCTACGTCAACCCGTCCGACACCGTCCGAGACGCCATCGAGGTCATGCGGGCCAACGGAGTCAGCCAGCTGCCAGTGTGCAAGAACACGCCCCCGTTCGCAGCAGCCGAGGTCTCGGGATCGGTCGACGAGCTCGATCTCATGGAGGCGGTGTACCGCGACCAGGCCGTCCTCGGCCTGCCCGTCGAACATGTGATGGGCCTGAAGCTCCCGACGATCGGCGTTGGCCAGAGGATCGCGATGGCCGTCGGCATGCTCGACGCGTCGCCCGCGCTGCTCGTCCTCTCCGGCGGGCGACCGCTGAGCGTCCTGACCCGCAGCGACCTCCTCTCGTACTTCGAAGCGACCGCCGGAGCCGCACATGGGTGAACACGAACAGCAGCAAGGTTGGGGCTTCGAGACCCGGGCGATCCACACTGGGCAGGCCCCAGACCCGACATCGGGCGCCGTGGTCACACCCATCACACTGTCCACCACGTTCGCCCAGGACGGCGTCGGCAACCACAAAGGCTTCGAGTACTCGCGCAGCGGCAACCCGACTCGGACTGCGCTCGAGACGTGTGTCGCCTCGCTCGAAGGGGCCCGACACGGCATGGCGTTCGCGTCGGGACTGGCGGCCGAGGACAACGTGCTTCGGCTGCTCTCCCCCGGCGACCGCGTCCTGTTGGGCAACGACGCCTACGGCGGAACGTTCCGACTGATCGCCAAGGTTTGGGCGCCGCTCGGCGTTTCGTGGTCCGCAGTCGATCTCACCGACACCGATGCCCTGGCGGCCGAGTGGCCTTCCGACACCCGCATGGTGTGGCTGGAAACCCCCACCAATCCCCTGCTCACGTGTGTCGACATCGAGGCGGTCGCGGCAATCGCCCACGCTCATGGCGCGCTCGTCGTTGTCGACAACACCTTCGCCACACCCTTCCTCCAAACCCCGCTGACGTTCGGTGCCGACGTGGTCGTGCATTCGGCGACCAAGTACCTCGGCGGTCACAGCGACGTGGTTGGCGGCTTCCTCGCGCTGGACGACGACGAACTGGCCGATCGACTTCGCTTCACCCAGAACGCCGCCGGAGCCGTGCCCGCACCCTTCGACTGCTACCTGGTGCTCCGCGGCGTGAAGACGCTGGGCCTGCGGGTGGAACGTCACTGCGCCAACGCCCGCGCGGTCGTCGACCTGTTGACGAGTCATCCAGCGGTCGAACGCGTGCTCTACCCGCAACTCCCGGACCATCCTGGCCACGCCGCTGCCGCCAAGCAGATGCGCGATTTCGGCGGCATGGTCAGCTTCACCCTGGCCGGCGGTCTGCAAGCCGCGCTCGAGGTGGTGCGCCACACCGAGGTGTTCACGCTCGCCGAGTCGCTCGGCGCGGTCGAGAGCCTGATCGAGCACCCCGGCCAGATGACCCACGCATCGGCCGCCGGATCGCCCTTGCAGGTTCCCGATTCGCTGGTCCGGCTGAGTGTGGGGATCGAGTCGGCTTCTGATCTGGTCGCCGACCTCGAGCAGGCCCTCGATCACGTCTGACGAGACATGCTGCTCCGACTACCGTCGCAGCATGGCTGAACCCACGAGGCGCGACCGCCCGAAGATGCCCGACGGATACGGAGTTCCCGAGACCGATGACGGGCTGCTCGACTGGGCCGAGGTCGAGGCCCGGCTGGTCCATGCCGGCGAGTATTGGATGGCGACGACCCGGCCCGACGGCCGCCCGCATGTCGTGCCTCGGTGGGGAGTGTGGATCGACCATCACCTCTACTACGACGGCGCACCGACGACGGTGCATGCCCGCAACGCATCTGCGAACCAGGCCTGCGCTCTGCACCTTGGCGACGGCCGTGAGTCGTCCATCATCATCGAGGGAAGGGGCGGTCGATCCGAACCGCTGCGAAACGACTTGGCCCAACTGGGCGAGCGGGTGGCGGCCGAGATCGGGAGGAAATACGCCGAACGCGGCTACTCACCCGACGCCGACCCGTGGTCAGACGACGAAGCCGGCGGCCTCATGCGCTTCAATTCAGCCAAGGCATTGGCGTGGTTCTCGTTCCCGACGGACCTCACCCGATTCCATTTCGGCTGATCGGCGACCGTCATCCGCTCGTCCGTCGCCAAGGTGCCTAGTGTTTTGTCAGGTTGGTTCGCGGTTGAATTCGGTGTTGGT
>JAQCHM010000333.1 GCA_027730885.1 Actinomycetota bacterium
TCGAGGGGCGAGCGATTTCACCGAAGCATCCACGGAGGAGCACGTTACTCGGCCAAGAGACGCGGCAGGATTGGTCGACGCCGCTGACCGAGGAGGGGAAACTTGAACACCCAAGGTGCTTCTCCGTGGGGCAGAGTGCTAACCATCCGGCTGTGAAGCGCCTGTCCCAGCTACCCCAGCACGCGGCGTCTGAAACCTCGTCCGAAGTGATTCCGCGCCAGGCGTGGCACGTGTTGACGCTGGTGTCGGCGGCCATGTTCACCATCATCCTCGACAACAACGCCGCCAACGTCGCCTTCCCCTTCATCGAACGAACCTTCTCCGAGACCCCGAGATCAACCTTGGCCTGGGTCTCCACCGGCTTCTCGATCATGGCTGCGTCGCTGTTGCTGGTCTCGGGCAAGTTGGCCGACCGGAACGGCCGCCGCCGCATCTTCCTGCTCGGCATGTCGGTGTTCGTGACGGCATCCACGCTGACCGCGGTTGCGCCCACGCCGGCCCTACTCATCTGCGCCCGTCTGGTCCAGGGTGCCGGGTCGGCTCTACTGACCTCGACGGCGGTGGCTCTGCTGCTGCCGGAGTTCCCGCAGGCGAAGAGAGGCCTGGCGCTCGGGATCTGGGGGACGGTCAGTTCTGCCGGTGCCGCCGCCGGGCCAACACTGGGGGCGTTGGCCATCGAAGCATCGGGCTGGCGTCTGGTGTTCCTCCTGAACATCCCCATCGCGGTCGTTGTCCTGGTCGTCGGACGCCGGATCCTCCCTGACGATCGGCCGGCGAACCCGGTCGGCAAACTTGATGTCTTCGGGACGATCACCGGCACCATGGGTGTCGCCGCGCTGACCTTCGCCCTGCTGCAGGGCCCGCGTTGGGGCTGGCGTAGCGCCGCGGTGCTCGTCGTTGCCGGGGTCTGCGTCCTGCTACTGGCCGTCTTCTTCGCCTGGTGTCATCGGGCCGCCAACCCGCTGCTCGACCTCACGCTGTTCTCCGATCGGCGGTTCGCCGTCGCCAATCTGTCCCAAGCCGGCACGCAGATGGCCATCTTCACCTGGTTCTTCACCACGCCGCTGTTCCTCATCAACGTCTGGGACTTCTCGGCGTTGGCCGGCGGGGTGGCGGTTGCCATCGGCATGGTGGCGAGCTTCGTCTCGGTCCCGGTGGGCTCTTGGTCGGACCGCCACGGCTACAAACGCGTGTTGATCGTCGGCGGGTTGGTGGCTGTGGCCGGTATGGCGTGGTGGGTGTCGGAGGTCGAGGTCGAGCCCAACTACTGGGTCGGCTACCTTCCCGGCCTCCTCCTGTTCGGAGTGGGTGCCGGCATGGTCGGCATCGTCGTCACCAACGCCGGTCTGGCCGGTCTCCCTGAGGGCTCGTTGGCCAGCGCGAACGCTGCGTTCCAGACCATCCGACGCCTGGCCGGGGCGATTGGTGTGGCCTTGGCGGTGGCGATACTCGGCGGACGCGACAACGACTCCGTCGCCGCTTTCCGCAACATCTGGCTTCTCATCGGCGGGGGCTATCTCTTCTCGGTCATCGCCATACTGGCCTACCCCCGAGACAGCTAGCCGCAACGCCGTTCGCAGTTGGTGACGCACCGTTCCCGACTTCCCGCCACCGGACCGGCATCTGTTCCCGGTGTACCTGAGCCGCATCTCGACAGGGGGCGCGAGCCTGTCGATCTCTCAGGGGCCGTGTCCCGTGCCGGGGAGACCGCTCAACAACCAGACCTCGCTCGGACCCGAAGCGCCCGGAAAGTCCGAGTCCTACGGTCCTCACCGTGGCGACCGCAACGGTGGCTGTCGCCACCCCCGGGTTGCGAGGAGATTCATGGGCCACGGCGGGCTGCGGTTCTCTAAGCCGTTCACGCCCTGTTGCCAGGGTTCAGCGCAATGGGATGGGTCTGAACCCTTCGATCGCCAGCTCGGCCATTCGTTGGGCAACGGCGTCATCGAGCGGTCGGAGATCGGAGGGCTCGCTGGTGCCTTGGGCGCGGCGCAGATCGACCCCGAGCGCGTCGAGACGCTCCAGGGCCTCCCTGGCAGCGGGGAGTTCGGAGTAGGGGTACGACAGCGATACCTCGGCTCGGGTGGGGACGCCCCGGCCCGCTGCCTCGCAGAGGAGCGAGATGGCCAAGTTGTCGCTGTGCCCGGCCGCCCACTTGGTGAGTGTGTTGAGGGTGCATGGAGAGACAAGCACGGAGGAACCGGCTGGCTCGAACGTGGGTGTCGTCGGCAAGGGAAGCTCGGAGCGCACCGGCCAACCCGTCATCCGTTCAACCAGCGGCCCGAGGTCGTAGTGCTCGAACCACTGGGCCGCGTGAGGAGTGGCGATGACACTGACCCGCCGCCCGGTTTCCAACTCGACCTGGAGGCGGAGGAGCGTCTTGCTGGTCGGACCGCCGGCGCAGATGATCATGAAGGTCACCCCGTTGTCCTCCACGGTCAGATCGGCGACCGACGGTGCCCGCTCGAGTTCGAAGACGGAAATCGGTTCGCTACTCATCCGCCAAGCGTATGACGCCGACACCGCCATGGAATCGTTCTCCGCCCTGCTCCGGAACAACGTCCTCGATCGTCGCCGCCGCTGGATGAGCAGAGACGAACTAAGCATCGAGATCGCGACCTGGATCGAATGCACCTACCACCACCGGCGCCGCCAAGCCGCCCTCGGCCCATTGACACCGGTCATCGGGGCCCTGCTGGACGCCGCACGGTCGGCGGTACCCGCACCTCCGTTGCCCGACACCCCACCCCGTAACCCTCTCGGAGCGATGCCAGCCAGAAAAAGAAAAGGCCGGGTCGATGACCTGGCCCTACTCTGTGGAGCTAAGGAGAATTGAACTCCTGACCTCTTCCATGCCATGGAAGCGCTCTACCAACTGAGCTATAGCCCCGTGTTCGGGAGCGCGATGCTAGCAACGAGCTCCGCGGGTTCCGCACATTCCGAGCGAGAATCTCGATCACGATGACGGGTGAAGGACTGGTCAGCGAACCAATCGGGGGACGTCCTTCCAGAGCCGCTCGAGTTCGTAGTACGAACGGGTCTGATGGTCGAACACGTGAACGATGATCGCGCCGTAATCCATCAGCACCCAGGACAAGGAGTCGAGGCCTTCGACCCGGATGGGCCGCAGACCGTGGTGGACGAACAGCCACTCCTCGATGTTGTCGACAATGGCCTTGACCTGCCGGCCGTTGGCGCCCGATGTGACGACGAACCAGTCGGCGATACCGAGCACGTCCCCGACGTAAAAGCCCACGCCGTCCTGGCCAAGCTTGTCCTCGGCAGCGCTGATGGCCGTATCAACGGCGTCGCGAAGGAATCTGTCGAGGGACGGCTCAGCCGACGACGAGTCGTTGGTGGCCGTCTGGGGCTCGGGTGCTTCAGCGGTGCTCAGTGAACTGTTCCTGTCTCAAGGGCCTTGGAGCTCACCACCGAGGATCAGCGTGATGATGCCGTCGACGTCGTCGTCGTCGGACTCGTCACCGCTCAGGGTAGCGGCACCGACGGCCGCAGCCAGTTCGTCGATTCTCGGGTCGTCCAAACCGGACGGGACGATCAACACCGAGTCCTGCTGGTCACCCGACCCCGACTCGTCCTGGGCGACGTTCCCGAGTTCGACGACTTCGACGCCCAAGCTAGCGACGAACGTGGATGCGGCGGACAGATCGACTTCCTGGGGATCACCGAGCACACGCACACGAAGCCGGTCGCCGGCGGCCGCGCCAGCAGGAAAGGGCACAAGTTCGCGAATGAGGGCCTCGGCCTTGGCCATGTCGACCTCGACGGGGTCATCGTCGATTGGCAACAGCTCGACCCGGTAGGTCCCCGAACCGACGAAGGCCAGGAGTTCGGCCAACGGACCCTGGCCGGGCGGAGGGTCGTCGAGCAACGCCTGCCAGACAAGACTTCGGCGGAACTGGGAGAACCGGGGATCGTCGGGCTGATCGTCGTCCACAGAGTTCGGGTGGCGTGACGCGGCCAGATATTCGCCGATGGAAGTGTCGCCGAGTTCGAGCTTCCCGACCTCGAACTCGGTGCCATTGGCGCCGGCGAGAGCGTCATGGTTCTGAATTCCGACCGTTCCGTCGGCACCCAGGGTGGCGGCCCACGTCTCGGAGTCGAGTTCGAGGCGGGTGGGGATCCGTAAGCGCAGCGCCCCGGCCAACGCCTC
>JAQCHM010000334.1 GCA_027730885.1 Actinomycetota bacterium
CCACGCCGACCGGCGGACGCTGGCGGCCGTGGTGACCCACTTGGCCGGCGACCCTGATGCAATCCCCGATCTACGGGACCGCGCGCAGATCGAGGCCAAGGCGATCGAGGTGCTGCCACCGTTCCTGAATGGCGAGAGGACGCCGGAGCCGCCGACGGACGAGGTGTTGCAACGCGCAATGGACCTTGCCGTGGGACAACCGATTCCCGCGGAGTATCGCCGCCTCGTGCGGGAGCAGACGGGCATCGGTCCGCCCGAGCCGCGCCTGCCCCTGCACCCTCCCGAGGGCTTCCACGTCCTGATCATCGGCTCGGGCGTGACCGGGGTGCTCGCTGCCCGGCAGCTCGAAGAACTGGGATTGTCGAATTACACGATCGTCGACAAGAACGCCGAGCCGGGTGGGACCTGGTACGTGAATCGATACCCCGGTTGCCGGGTCGATACCCCCAGCTTCCTGTACTCCTACTCCTTCGATCAGGATCCCGAGTGGCCCGGGCACTTCAGCCGTCAGCCCGAGCTGCTCCGGTACCTCAAGCAGGTCGCAGACCAGAGCGGCGTGACCGACCGTCTCCGGTCCAACACCGAAGTGAAGTCGATGACCTGGGACGACGCCGCCGGGGCCTGGCAGGTGGACGTCGAGAACGTGACCGACGGATCGACCGACACCATCACCGCCCATGCGGTCATCGCCGCGCTCGGCATCCTGCGAGTCGCCAAGTATCCCGACATCTCGGGCCGCGAGCGCTTCGAGGGACCGGCATTGCACTCCGCCCATTGGGACAAGACGGTCGATCTCGCCGGCAAACGAGTCGGCCTGATCGGCAGCGGAGCCAGCGCCAACCAGATCGTGCCGGCCATTGCGCCCATCGTCGAGAGCCTGGTGATCTATCAGCGCAGCGGTCACTGGATGATGGCCCATCCCAAGTACGGCAAGAAGCTCGAAGGCATCGAGAAGAACCTTTTCCAGATTCCGATGTATCGGGAGTGGAACCGCTTCGCCGAGGGCTGGAAGTTCGGCGACGGGGTCACGCCGATGGTGAAGATCGATCCTGAATGGCCGCACCTCGAACGCTCCGTCAATGCCGAGAACGACAAGTTCCGGGCCTCGTTGCAGGCCTACATCGAATCGCAGGTCGGTGACCGGCCCGAATTGCTCGAGAAGTGCATGCCCGACTTCCCACCCTACGGGAAGCGCCTCATCGTCGACAACGGATGGTTCCAGGCGTTGCGGCGGGACAATGTTCGCCTCGAGACCTTGCCTATCGTCGAGATCACGCCCGACGGTCTGACCACCCGGGCCGGTCACGATGCGTTCGATGTGTTGATCTACGCAACCGGCTTCCAGGCCGACAGGGTGCTGTGGCCCATCCAGGTGACCGGGGCCGATGGCGTCGACATCACCGCTCGGATGGAGGCCGACCCTTCGGCCTATCTCGGCATGGCCGCGGCGGACGCTCCGAATCTGTTCATCACGCCCGGTCCGAACGGGATCCTGGGCCATGGCGGCAACGGGATACTCTTCGCCGAGTGCCACGTGCGGTACATCATCGAGAGCCTTCGTCTGCTCTTCGACCGCGGGGCGACGTCGATGACCGTCACGACTGAAGCGCTGGCGGCCTACAACGAAGACTTGCTGGAACGGCTGCCGACCTTCGTGCAGAGCCTCACGACGTTCGACAACTGGTATCGCGGCGATCGCGACCGTGTGATCGCCATCGCCCCGAAGTCGGTGCTCGAGTTCTGGAACGACACCCGCCAACCCGACCCTGACGCGTACGCGTTCAGCTGACCCCCCCAACCCAACCCCAAACCCCGCATCGGGAGTGCGAGGGTGCCGTTTTCGGCGCCGTCACACTCCCAATGGCCAGGGGTGACAGAAAGAAGGACCGAAAATGCGGCTTGGACTGTTGCTTGGTTTCGAGGACTCGCTGGACACCGTTGTCGGCCTGGGCCGCGAGGCCGAGACCGCGGGATTCGCGTCCTGTTATCTGGTCGAAGCGGGCCGAAGCGCCTTCGTCCCGGCTACCGCGGTCGCCCTGGCCACCGAGAGGATTCGGATCGGAACCTATGTGGTGAACGCGTACGCCCGGGATCCGTGGGTCACCGGTCTGGCCGCCCGCGATCTCGACGAGGTCAGCGGGGGCCGGTTCGTGCTCGGCGTCGGCACCGGGAACCGCCACTTCAATCAGTGGTACATGGGAGCCGATTCCTCTCGACCGTGGGCCAAGATGCGGGACTATCTGACGATCCTGCGTCAGGTGGTCTCGGCGCCTGCGGGGGCGTCGGTCCGCTACCAGGGCGAGGTACACCAGATCCGCTGGCGCGCTTCGTTCGAACCGGTTCGTCCATCGCTGCCCGTGTATCTGTCGGCCTCGGGGCCGAAAATGGTGGCCTTGGCCGGTGAGGTGTCCGACGGCGTCGGGGTCGGGATCATGTCGTCGGCAGCGTTCATGGCCGACATCGTCCGACCTCGTGCCCAGGCTGCGGCGACCGAAGCGGGACGTGACCCAGCCGAGTTGGCTTTCCCGATGGGGGCGTTGGTGAGCGTGAACGCGGATGAGGACGCCGCGCGTGACGCCACCCGCCTGGCGATCGTCGGCCTGTTCCATCCGGTGCCTCATCCGTACTACGACTCCCAGCTCCGCCAGTTGGGCTTCGCCGAGTTCGCCGACGCCGCGACCAGGTTGATGCCGGATGGGCGCACCCGCGAAGCGATGGAAGCCGTGCCCGACGAGGTGATCGACACCATGACCATCACGGGTACGCCCGAGCGTTGCGCCCAGCGCCTGCGCGACTATGAGGGGCTGGCTGACGAGGTGATCGGTTTCCGGGTCCGTCAGCCAGGTGAACCCGCGGGTCTTGGCGCCTATGACGACTTCCTTGCGTTGGCGGGATTGGCAGCAGAGTGACCGACCCGCAAACCGGTCGAACGCCCGGAGCACAGGCGGGAGTTCGGCGTCTCGACCACGTGGCCATCCCGGTCAACGACATGGAAGCAATGGTGGCGTTCTATCGTGCCCTCGGCTTCACGGTCGACGACAGTTTCGCACCTCGCCTGGTAAGCGTGTGCCAGGGGGACATGAAGATCAATCTGCACAGTCCGCGCCTGTGGCAATCGAGCCGGTTCGACCTTCGAGGGCCGAGCGCTGCTCCGGGCTGCGGGGACGTGTGCATGGTGTGGGACGGCCCAGAGGAGGCTCTCGTTGCCATGCTGGCGTCCGCGTCGATCGAGATCATCGAGGGTCCGGTCGAGCGGGTCGGGGGTAAGGATCTCGGCTCGGCAACGGGGGTCAGCCGCTACGTCCGCGACCCGGAGCACAACCTGCTCGAGTTCATCGTCTATCCCATCGACTGACGGGCCGGGAGGAAGCGAAGGGAGAACACCGCTCGTCGAACGGCGCGTCGGAGTCGGCGGTCTGGACGTCAGGGACGACGAAGTTGCGGAACCGCCGGTCGAATCCGGGGGCGCCACCGAGGTCGATCCGGAGCGTGAAGTCATCGACGTGGAGCCGCCACGCCTGAGGGTCAGCGAGCGACACTGGGCCTCCGATGGGTGAGGCGTGCGGCCGCCCGCCCGAGGGCAACACGGGCCCCGGCCGCCTAGCAGCGGCCGGCAAGCAGGATCCAGCCCGAAGCGGTTGGCCGAAGGTTCGAGTGAGGGTGGCCGACGGCCGTGGCGCGGGCAACGCCCACCAGTTGGCTGCGAGGGACAGGAGTATCGAAGGTCGCTCGGTTGTCACCCAGGCACACGATGCTTCCGCCCACGGATGCAACGAGCCGGTGCACGACGGTTCGACCGGGGGCGTCGACGAAGACGACGACGTCGCCCAGGCGTGGTTCGAGGTCGGCCATGATCACGATCCGGTCACCTGCTCGCAGGGTCGGCAGCATCGATTCACCGGACACCTCGATGGCGTGACCTTCCTCGGCGAGACGAGTGAGGACTGCCACGCGAGAAGGTGTCGACAATGTCGCCGTCTCAGGCATGGGCAACGACGAGGCCGGCGGCCGCGGCCGCTTCGAGGAACTCCTGGGCGTCGGCCGCGATCTGGGCGACGTCGACCTCGGGGAACCTCCCGTGGCAGTCGTCCACGATCTGCTCCAGAGTGGCCGGCTCGGCCAACTGCGTCCAGATGAGCCCGGCGACTCCGTTG
>JAQCHM010000335.1 GCA_027730885.1 Actinomycetota bacterium
CGCGACACGCTTTTAAACTCGATCCACCGTTTGAGAATGGGTTGGTGAGGGGTTCGCGTCCACCAGAAATGCCTCCTGGGCTGGGAACACGCGTCACTCCCCACTCAGACGCGTAGAGCCACTATGACGACCGCAGTCTCCTCGGCTCTATCGCAGCCGCGGTCGCCGCCGACTCCGCGACGGCTGGATCCTCACACCCGAGACCTTGGTGCGCTGGCACCGCAAACGCATCGCCCGGCACTGGACCGTCCGAACGTCGTTGACTGATGGGCATCTTGGCTCATCGATCGGGGACCAAGGTCGTTTCGAGGGGCCGGGGGCTCAATCATTCGTCGGTCTCGACCGATAGGCAGACCCGAGGGTAACCGACCCCGGGCACTGACGCATCAAGGAGTACCGAGGATGCAGACCGCGAGTTCGATGAAGCTGGGGGCTGGTGTGGTTCGGCGGGGCTGGTTGCCGACGCTGCATAGCCGCTTGCTGGCGATGACGGTCTCGGTCTTCGCGTGTTTCCTATTGGCGTCGGCGTTCATCTTGTGGTCGATGTTCGGCATGCAGCGCACCTTCGAGGAGGCAGGGGCTCAAGTCGACGACGAACTGGTTCCGGTGCTGGATCTCGAGGGCGATGTCCGCAAGGCCGAGTTAGCGGGCTGGACCGTTGCGTTCGCGATCCACGGAGGCGCTCCGGTATCCGTTCGCGGCGATTTCGACACTACGTCTGCTGCGGTATCCGACGTCTTGGATTCCTTTGATGTCACTGACGGAGGCGAGTTTGCCGAAGAAGCCGAACTGATCGGCTCGATCCAACAGAAGTGGACTTCGGTGCTCGAGGGGTACGACACCGTATTCAACACCGAGTTCACCGACACACTCGAACTCGCGACGTTTCTGGACAACGTCGGCATCGAGGTGGACGAGATGGTGGACGATCTCGATGCGGCCCAAGCCTCGGCACGGGCCGAGTTCGACTCCGCGTCCACCACGACCGCCGCCGGCAGGAATCGGGCGGTCTGGATCTCAGCGCTGGCTCTCGTGGGCGGGTTCGTGCTGATCCAGGTGGTGACCCGGATGCTGTGTGGCAGGGTGGTCGGGGTGCTCACTAGTTTGTGTGAAGGGTCGCGGCGTCTCGCTTCGGGTGAGTGGGGCTACCGCGTCGAGGAAGCCGGGGGGCCGGTCGAGCTGGCCGAGTTGGGCAAGTCGTTCAACACTATGAGCGACCGGCTCCGCCAGAGCCACACCGAGCTCGAGTACCGGTCTCTGCACGATCACCTCACCGGGCTCGGCAACCGCAACCTCATCGCTGACCGCATTAACCACGCCTGCGCAACCCGCGATGCGCAAGGACGCATTGACGCGTTCTTAGTCGTCGATCTGGACCGGTTCAAGAACATCAACGACAACCGCGGTCACGCGGACGGTGACGAAGCGCTCGTCACCGCCGCCCGCCGCATCACTAGCTGCGTCCGTGCCACCGACACCGTGGCCCGCCTGGGCGGCGACGAGTTCGGAGTGCTGCTCGAAGGCATCAGCGGTCTCGACGAAGCCGAAACAATCGCCCAGCGCATCGTCGACACCATGGCCGCCCCGATCCGCCTCAACAGCACCGATGTCATCGTCACTGCCAGTGTCGGCATCGCCGACGCCGCGGACTCCAAAGGCTACGCCGATCTGATCAGCGGCGCCGACCTCGCCATGTACGAAGCCAAACAAGCAGGCGGCGCCACCTGGCGGACCTTCCAAGACCACCTCCGCACCCGACTCGCCGAACGCATCGCACTCGAAGAAGACCTACGAACCGCGATCGCCAACGACGAGATCGAGGTCGCTTACCAAGCCGTCTACGACCTCGGCACCAACCAACCCATCGGTCTCGAAGCCCTCGCCCGCTGGACCCACCCCACCCACGGCCCCATCAGCCCATCCCGATTCATCCCCATCGCCGAAGACACCGGCCTCGTCGCCGGCCTCAGCTGGAACATCCTCAAACGCGCCTGCACCCAACTCTGGACCTGGCAACAGCACTACCCACAGCTGGACCAGTTGACCGTCACCGTCAACATCGCCGCCGCCCACCTCCAACAAGCCGACTTTACCGAACGCGTCCTCCACATCATCGACACCACCGGCATCAGACCCGCAAACCTCATCCTCGAAATCACCGAGACCATGATGCTGCGACCCGGATCCGACACCCGCCATAAACTCGCCAACCTGCGCGACCACGGCGTCCAGATCTCCATCGACGACTGAGGCTGCCGACGAATTTCAGGTATCGCACCCTCCAGCCATCGGCCCAAAAACAACGAAACTGAGCCGAACGGCCCAGTTTCGTAGGTCAAACGATTCTGCTTAGCCCAGCGACTTGCCAGCGACTTGCCAGCGACGCAGGGCTGCGCAGTGACTCAGCCTGAGCTGCTCACTCGTCCACGTCGATGAAGATGCACTCGCCGGGGCATTCCTCTGCGGACTCGATCACGCGGTCGAGGCCGTCGTCGGGGATGCGGGCCATACCTTCGGCGCCGGCCGGGTTGCCCTTACCGTCGAAGAGCTTCTCAGATCCGAAGTTCGCCGCCGCTTCCTTTACGTAATACAGGCCATCGTCCTGCCCGAAGAACACATCGGGGGCGATCTCGGCACACAGGCCGTCGCCTGTGCAGAGATCCTGGTCGATCCAGACCTTGACCATTTTGATGACACCTCATCTCGCAGGGGACGTTGGAACCACCTATCGGCAGCTCCATCGAGCATGTTACGACCTCGATCGACAACCGCGATGGTCCGAGAAACGAGACGCTCGGCAAGCGTAGCCCGGACTCTGTCGCTACGGTACTCGTGACCCCGTCGTCCGGCGTCACCACGACAAGATACCGGCCTGCGTTGCCCCCCTGTACAAACGAACACCCGTCGACCACCACCCGTCGACCACCACCCTGCCACCACCACCTGCCCGCAAAGACGACCTGTGGACTTCCCCGCGCAATATGCCAGAACACGTCGCTTCTCCCTCGGCGCGCCGCGCTCGATCATGGTCGCCGGTGGGGGTCGTTTCGTCTACTTCCTTCGTGCGACCCAGGGCGACGATCCGCTGCTGTGCCTCTGGTCCTTCGACCCCGAGACTCGTGTCGAGACTCTCCTCGTCGATCCTCGCCAGCTCCTGGGTGACTCGCCGGGCGAATTGCCGGCGGCCGAGCGAGCCCGTCGCGAACGAGCCAGGGAGAGTGCAACCGGCATCGTCGACTTCTCGACTTCGACCGACGGCACGACGATCGCCTTTGCCCTCAACGGCGAACTGTTCGTACACCGAGCCGGGACGACACATGCGCTCGCCGCAGCGGACGGTGTATTCGATCCGCGGGTCGATCCAACCGGCACCGCGGTGGCCTACGTCGCCAACGACGCGCTCCACCTGATCGAACTCGATGCCAACGGGGCAGGCACCGACGCGACGACAGAGGTCGCCTCTGACCCCGACCCCCTCGTCTCGTGGGGCAAGGCCGAGTTCGTCGCGGCCGAAGAGATGGACCGATCGCGCGGGTTCTGGTGGTCGCCCGACGGACGAGAACTCCTGGTCGCCCGGGTGGACAACCGCCCAGTCGAGGCCTGGTGGATCGGCGACCCGGCCAACCCACAACGCGCGCCGCACGAGATCCGCTATCCCGCGGCAGGAACAGCCAACGCTGCGGTCGAACTCTGGATCACCGATCGGACCGGCGAACGTCGGTCCATCGACTGGTCCGATGGCGGAGCCTACGAATACCTGAACCAGGTTGTTTGGACCGCGGGTCACGCGCCGCTGATCGTGCGTGAGACCCGCGACCAGCGCAGCATGAGTATCGGGTTGGTCGATACGACGTCGGGGATCGCCACCGAGATCCGTCGCGTCGCCGACGACGTGTGGGTCGAAGGATTCCCCGGCTCCCCGACGTGGTCCGGCACGCAGCTCCTCACGATCGAGGATCGGACGGAGGTCACGGGCGCGCCGGGAGGGCGCCGAGCCTTGTGTGTCGACGGCCAGGTTCTGGACCTCCCCGGCACGCAGGTTCGATCCATCGTCGGCACCACAGCCAATGGGCGGATCGTCGTCTCGGCGTGGACCGATCCGACCGAAGTACACGTCGGACTGGTCGAGCCCGGATCTCCCGCCACG
>JAQCHM010000336.1 GCA_027730885.1 Actinomycetota bacterium
CGTGATGGAGGCCCCGCCGCGATTCGACGAAGTTCAGCGTGCGTGGGAGGAATGGCTTGCCGAGCCCCACGGTGCTCGTGCGGCGCACATGCAGGAGTGCCGGGCGGAACTGATCGATCTCTTCATGGCTGGCCAGCTGACACCGGTGCCGAGGGGCGATGCCCACGTCGTCCCGCCATGGGCGATGCTCGGCGTGTCGCAGGAGTCCCATGGCGCTCGGGTCGCGGCGCTCCTCGACGCGCCGCCGACCAATGCAGCATCGTTCGACGACTGGGTTCGCGTCGCGTACTGGTGGGGCGAGGTCCGCAGCGAACTTGCGCAGGTGAACCCAACCGACCCCGTGCTCGAGTCCCGTGCCTGGGACTGGTGGATCGAGACCGATCAGCGATTCTTGTCGTGGCTCAAAGCGAGCTACGGGTCGCAGCTCACTCGCACCTGGGCCAACTGGCCAGTGAGCCTCGACAAGGTTCAGCCCTACCTCATCAAGCGCCAGGCAGCGGCCGGCCGTCTGCTGTTGGTGGTTCTCGACGGGATGGGATTCGCTCAGTGGACCCGGATACGCGACTTGTGCTCGCTGCGGGTCGCTCGCTCGGGCGGCGTCTTGGCCATGCTTCCGACGCTCACCGAGGTGTCACGGCAGGCGATCGCCGCAGGAGGGCCACCGATGCAGTTCGCAGACAGTCTGCGGTCGACGAGCAAGGAACCGCAGCGCTGGGCATCGGCCTGGAGCGACTCAGGTGTGAGTACGGCGTGGGTTCGAATCGATGGTGCTCGAACCGAGGAGCTGTCGGGGGTGCCCTTCGGGGAGGTCGACGTGATCGGTCTTGTGCTCAGCGCGACCGATGAACTCATGCACAGCGCCGAGCTGTTGGGCGACATCGGCCTGCACGCCGGGGTGGAAGCGTGGGCGCGCTCGGGTGTCCTCACTGCGGTGCTCGGCCAGGCAAGGGATCATGGCTACGAGACATGGCTCACCGCTGACCATGGGAATCTGGCTGTGACCCCGTCGCGGGAGCCGCGTGAGGGTGCTTTCGTCGAACGAGCCGGAACGAGAGCCCGCCGCTACGCGTCGAAAGCGCTCCGAGACGGAGGAGTTGTCGACGGCGTTGTCTGGGATGAGCTGCCTGGCTATCCGCGTGATGAGTCGGAGCGCCTTCTCTTCGCTCCCGGCCGAATCGGGTGGGGGCCATCAAGGCTGTCGCACGGCGGCCTTAGCCTCGACGAGGTGGTCGTTCCTCTGGTACAGATCGAATCGCTGCCGTGACCCGCTCATTCGCTGCGTACGGGATGCTCCTCGATCGAGGCTTGACCCTTGAGCAACTCGACCTCGCCTACGACGTTGCCGTCGCCGATCCCAACCCGAAGACCAATCGCCGACGACTGACGATTGCCCTCCGCGACATGGTGAGCGAGCAAGAAGCGGAAGGCAAGACGAAGAAGTGCCTGACGAGAGTGTGGCTCAACCCGCCGCCGGACGCGGCCGCGATGATTGCCTGGGCCCGAGCACAGTCCGTCCAGCGGCAGAATCGGCAGATCTTCCACTTCGCAGCGGTCCTGGCGACCTTCCCGTTCGTAGGTTCAGTCTGCCGGGTGATCGGCCAGCACCTGCAGACCGAGCAAGCGGTCGAAGCGCAGGTCGTTCGCGCAGGAGTGCGACGCCTCCTCGGGGACAGGCCATCGGTGGATGTCGCAGCAAGGAAGACCTACACGACGCTGAAGAACCTCGGTCTTCTCGAGCAAAACAAACAAGTGGTGCTCCGACCCCGCGAACCGTTGTCGTGCGATCACGAGCTTGCGGGCATGCTCGCCCATGCTCTGATGCTCACCCGAGGCGCTGGCTCCCTTCCGGAATCGAGCCTGCCTGAGGCGCCGGAACTCCTCGGTGTCGGACACTCGCTGCTATCCGCTGCTGGAGAGTCATGCAACCACGAGCACGAGGGTCCTTGAGCCTCGACGGTTCCCGAGCGACTGATCGGAGGATTCGTACCGCTCGCGTCGGTCGTCCGCACTAGGGGAAGACCTTCAGGAAGAACCTGACTCGAACGGCCGCGCCGAGATGGTTGGACAGGGTCAACGAAGTTGCGAGGTGGGCCACGATCATGAGGGTGGCTGCCCGCAACGCGCCGCGAATCAGCGGGGCTTAGTCCTCCTCCGCCACCGGCAGAGGGGCCAGTTGCTCCGCGTCCCGGAGGGTGATCTCCGCCGTTACGCGCTCGATGTCGCTGGGCAGTTTGTAGCGAATCGGCTGTCTCGAGGCACGCCGCTGAGCGCGCAGTCGTTGCGCTTCAGTTTCGGGGGAACGCGAAGAAGTCGCAGGGCGCATGCCTGTCTATCGGCGCGCTTGGCGTCAGCCTGACCAAGAGGTTGACCCAGATCCAGGTTTGATTCCGCCGACTCAGGCCGAATGGCCCAGGGCATGCCCCCTTGCAACGGCGGAGTAGATGGACACCAGGGCGATCAGGGTGGGGTCTAACGCGAGGGTGGCGTGGAAATCACCCCTCGGGATCTGCGGGATCGAAGTCGGTGATGTGGGCACCGGTCCGGTCGCGGTGCCTCGTCCCTTTGACCAACGCTGTCCGCTTCGGTACGAAACGGCGCTGCGGGAAGTTCAGACGATCGATCAACACCGCGATCAGGCCGAGGAGCAGGGCTCCGGCCAGGAGCACGAACACGTCGTCGGCGGGCACGGCTCAGAGCAACGCAGCGGCGAGTTCTCGCCAGGCCGCCATCGGGATCGCGTTGTCGGGGCTCAGCACCTGCACGCAGACGTGACTGGCCCCGCCGTCGAGGTGGGCCTGCACACGATCCTTGATGACGTCCGTCGTGCCCCAGACGACGATGGCGTCAACGAGCCGATCGGACGCCGCGGTGACGTCTTCTTCGGTGAACCCGAACCGGAGCAGGTTGTTCGCGTAGTTCGGAAGGTCGAGATAGACGCGCATGTGCTTGCGGGCGATCTCCCGGGCGGTGCCGGGGTCGGTTTCCAGGATCACCATCTGTTCGGTTGCCACCATCTTGTCGGGACCGACGGCGGCCCTCGCGATGGGGGTGTGCTCGACGGGGACGAAGTACGGATGGGCTCCATCGGCCAACTCAGCCGACAAGGCCAGCATCTTCGGCCCGAGAGCGGCCAGCACCCGAGATGGGGGCTCGGCGGGGGCGACACCCTTGTACATCGATTTGTCCATGCGTTCCAGGTACTCACGCATTCGGGTCAACGGCTTCGAGTAGTCGTGTTTGCGCACCCACTCGGTGATCGTGTGGTGGCTGACACCGAGCCCCAGAAGGAAACGCCCGTCGTAAGCCTCGTTGAGGGTCTTGGACGCGTTGGACGTCGTCATCGCGTCCCGGGCCCAGATACTGGCAATGCCGGTGGCGACCTTCATGGATCGAGTTGCCTCGAGCATCACGGCGGCCGATACGAACGGGTCTCTGGAGACGGTCTCGGGAACCCAGACGCACGGCCAGCCCAGATCCTCCAGCTCGGCGACCGAGTCTCGTACTGCCCCTGCGGGGTGGCCGTCGAATACGCCTTGCCAGATTCCTACACGCCCGATGTCGATCACGGTCTCGAACCTAGTCGACGGCGCAGCTCTCGACGACTGATGTCGGAGTTTCAGGGTTCGCGGTCGTTCAGGATCCGCGCTCGACGATGAGCGTCACCGATCGTTCGAGGCGATCAGCCCAGGCGTGTTTGTAGGCGATGTCCATCCCGAGGTCGTAGGTGTGGGCGATACCGGTCGAGGACAGGTTTCGCAGCTCCTCCAGTTGCAGGAGATGGCCGACGGAGAACGGCGCGACCTCGGTGGTGTAACTCAGCTGGAGGCCCCGGTAGCGCCCGTTGCGGACGCCCCCGAGGATGTAGCCGACGTCCTCCCCGTCGAGGCGGGCGACGGTGATGCGTGCCCTGTCGTTGGCGATCAGACGCGCTGTCATTCGCCGGCAGAACACCTGCATGTCAGGCGCGACAATGCCCGTCGGCTGGCTGTCTTGGTTGTCGGTGGATTTGTCGCCCAGATCGTCCTTCGACCCAGCGCCCTTCCAGGTCCGGCGTTCGATCTCGACCAGCCGATCGATCAGCGCATCGGTATCGGCGGTATGGCTCATCATGACGTCCTTGAGGAAGTGCAGCCCCGCAGCATGTGCG
>JAQCHM010000337.1 GCA_027730885.1 Actinomycetota bacterium
CGAGCGTACGTAGCCGACCAGGCCGTGCTTGGAGATGGTGTAGATCGGGTCGGCCGGCCAGGCGGTCAGCCCGGCAATTGACGACGTAACGACGATGGAGCCGCCGTTTTCGGCGAGTGCCGGAATCGCTGCAGCCGCTCCGAACACCGGGCCATCGATGTTCACTGACAGGATCCGCCTATACGCCTTCAGGTCGATTGCCGCCGGGTCAAAAGGCAGCTCGGCGTTGAGACCCCGCAGCGACACGCCGGCATTCAGGAAGACCATGTCCAATCGCCCAAATCGCCCGACGGCGGCGGCGATCATGCGTTCGTTTGCATGCATGTCGCAGACGTCGGTCTCGATGAACTCACAGTCGAGTTCGGACGCGATGGACTTCCCGCGATCAGGGGATATGTCCGCCAGGGTCACGTGCACCCCGGCCGCTGCGAGGTGACGGGCGAGCGCACGGCCGATGACACCGGCGCCACCGGTGATCACCGCGGCCTTGCCGACGAGCCCGCTCATCGCGCCCGTTTCGAGTGCGTCGCCGATACCCCGTAGGTGCCGGTCGCGCTCATACCAGCGAACCTGCCACACTCACGAAATCGATTCGCCCGGCGACGGAGATGTGCCTCCGACGCGCCCGATCGTTTGACAGCTAGCTGAGGTGGTGACGAGAATATGCTGGACAGTATAATACGAACGAGAGGTCGTCATGTCACCTACACCCGAGAGATGGACTTCCCCCGACTGGCAGGAAATGTCGGGAGACGATCTCAAGACTCAGCTCTCCGCGATTCGGGAATTAGCCCAGGGTTACGTCAGCGGGCCATTGCCATTCGAAGAAGGGCACCCGATCCAGCTGAACGACGACGGCACCATCCAGATGCCCGAACGGTCACACGGTCAGCACACTCACACAGTGTGGCGGAACTACCCGGTCCGGGGGCAGCCCCAGGCGGTGCCGTCGAGTCTGCACTTCGAGGCTTTGATCGACAAACTCAAGTACCTGAAGAATCGCAAGCGCGAAGACGTGAACATCCAGGTGTTCCCTGGCGGCTTCTTGCTCGAGATGGTGCTGGCGGCCGAGGGCCCCGGGGGTGAGCCGGTGCGCATCCAGGCCGGCATGATCCATTTCCTGAACGAGAAACTCGAACTGGTACGTCTGCACGAGTACATCGACTCGGTCGAGATGCAGTCGTTACTGCAGCCGCTCGACTGACCGAACGGCGCCGCTGCTCAGTCGAAAAGCGGGCTGTCAAGAATGCTGCGGAGGGACTCCGCGGTTCGGTCGTAGTCGAGTTGGCCGGATTCGGCGCCGATGACCGTGAGTCCGGCGAACATGGCACCACATACATGGATGACTACCTCTGCGCGATCGCCCTCGACTCCGGAGTCCGCGACGACTTTTCGAAGATCGAGATCTCCGACTGTCGGTACTCGTGCACGCTGCGCAGCTCGGGGTGGCGGACGGCTTCGATCCGTGCAGCGATGAGAAACGGCGCGAGTTGCGGGTCGAGGGCATGGATGTCGATGGCCGCCACCAGCATGGCGTCCAGTCGTTCCCGCAGTGTGACCTTGTCTCGCAGTGCTCGATCCCATGCGCCCCGCAGTAGGTCGGCCACCTCGATGATGGCAGCGCGAAACAAACCGGCCTTGTTCCCGAAGTGGTGATAGAGAACCGGCGAAGTCACCCCTGCTCGACGAACGATTTCCGCGATCGTGGCCCGTTCGTAGCCGTTGTCGGCGAAGACCTGGCGCGCGGAACGAAGCAGCGCCTGTTTGGTCTGTTCGGTCGACTGACCTGGCCGGCGGCCGCTGGGGCGGCCAGGCTTTGCGCGTTTTGAGGCAGCGGCGACTTTGGGGGTCATGTCGTGCCACCCTGTGCCAAGCCGGCGAAGATGCTTCCCCGGTTCTGCACTGTGGGAGCAGGAGTCGGGACGTTCATCGTGAGGCCAGGGTAGCGACTAGCTGGTGGGCGCCATGAGTTTCATCCAAGTCAGTGTGGTACGGCCAGTCGACTACTGCTCGTCGGTAACTGAGGGAAAGTGTTCCGCATCGGGCTCGAGCTCGAATCGCAACGCGTTCATGGTGAACGCCACCAGGTGATACTGACCGATGAGCATCGGCAGTTCGATCAACTGCTTCTCGTCATAGACATCGGCCAGCGTTGCCCAGGTCTCATCGGTTACCGACGACTCGTCGTGTAGCTCGTCGACGCATCGCAGCAGTGCTGCTTCGAATGGAGTCCAGCCCGGGGAATTCGGGCCTTCGGCGATCCGCGACAACTCCGCGTCGGTGAGGCCTGCGGCGCGCGCGACCTTGGAGTGCTGGCTCCACTCGTAGGCTACTCGGCATCTCCAAGCAGTGCGCAGGATCATGATCTCTCGATCCCGAAGGGGGATCTTTCCTGCGAGCAGTTTTCCGCCGAACGGGATCCACCTCCGGAACAGTCCGGGGTGGCGGACCAGCGTGGTCCATATGTTGGGCGTGATGCCGACGCGATCGGGCCCGGCAGCCTCCGCGATCAACGAATTCGCGAACGCGTCTCGCTCGTGCTCGCCCAGTGGCAATATGCGGGGAGGGGGTGTCTGTGTCATTTGAGCTCCTGGGGTTGTCAGTGATTGTGGCCAAGGCGCTCGGCGACGTCGGGTCGGGCCTCGAGCATGTTCGCCAGCTCGGAGAGTGATTCATCGAGTGCCTGTTCGTAGGACATCGCTGCGAAGCGATAGAACACGTCGCGGCCCGGGTAGCCGCGTTTGGCGAGCGCCAACCATTGCGCCGCGGCGTCGAGGAGTTCGTCATTGCTTGCGAGCCGGTTGACGATCCCAACTTCGAGCGCTCTCGCTGCGCTGAATGGCTCGCCACTCCCGACGTTCTCCATGGCGCGGCGCGCTCCGAGCCGGTGGATCAGCGGAACCTGGGCCACCATGGGCCAGAACCCGATCGAGACCTCGTGGGCACCGATCCGGCAGCCGGGCACAGCGACGGCGTAGTCGCATGCGCAAACGAGGGAAGCACCGCCGGCGATGGCGTCGCCGTTCACCGCGGCCACGATCGGCGTTCGCAGCTTCGGGAGAAGACGCAGTAGTTCGACTAGGTGAGCGGCCGCAGCGATCGCGTCGGCCGCGGATGTGATGTTGGACACGTCGAGACCGCCGCAGAAATGATCGCCGGAACCGGTGAGCAAGATGCCGGTGACGTTCTCGTCGTCGTCGGCTGTCGTGAGAGCCTCGAGCATCGCGTCGACGAGGTCGCCGTCGAGGAGGTTCCGGGGTGGCTTGGAGAGGATGATGGTTGTGACACCTTCGGACGTGTCGACCTCGATTGGTCGCGGCTCGGCTCGCTCGATCACGAGGTCGCTCCATCGCGTCTTTCGGTGTCCCCGCCAAGTGCAAGCCCCGCTGCGGGGAGTACCTCGGCGGTGATCACGTCCACCTGATCGTCGAATGCGTCGCAGGAGCATTCGGGCAGGATGATCAAGGTCTGTGCCCCGGCGTCGATGTACTCCCGCAACTTCTCGGCGCACTGCGCGGGTGTACCGAGGGCGTGATAGACCCGCGACACCGAGTCGTCATAGGTGCGTGTGCCGTACAGTTCGGCCCGGTTCCTGGCCGTCAGGTCGACGGCTCTTTCATAGTCGTTGTCCACGTACACCCGCACGACCGCGGCCATTTCGATGTCGAATGGGTCGCGACCGAGCTTCTCGGCTCGCTGCGCGATCCCTTGTACCGCCCAGCGGAGCCGGCGTACGGTCACCCACGACGCCAGCCATCCATCGGCGATACCGGCGATCCTGTCGAGGGAGCGCTCGGACCTGGCGCGCTGGGCAAGCCAGATCGGTATACGGTCCCCGACCGGCCCTGGGTGGATCCGGTTGCCGGGGATCGTTGTGAACCGCCCGGTGAACGCGCCCGGATCACCGCGCCACAGGTGGCGCATGGCCGCGATGCTTTCTTCGAAACGCGCAACCCGTTCGTTGAGGTCCGAACCCAGGGCGGCGAACTCGGCCGGATAGTCGCCGCCGAGTGCTCCGGCGGCGATGCAGCGACCGTCGGAGAGGAAGTCGCTGTAGGCAAGCTCGCGAGCGAGCAGGATCGGGTTGCGAACAGCGAGGACGAGGATCGCGATGAACCGGATCCGG
>JAQCHM010000338.1 GCA_027730885.1 Actinomycetota bacterium
GATCTGGACGGCCTCGCTGCCCGTCACGTTGCGAGCCGTGTATGACATCTCCCGGGCCCGGGCGATACCGACTGCTTCGGGCAGTCGCTGAGTCATGCCCCATGTCGGGCGCAGACCCCACTTGGCGTGGGTGTCACCGATCTTGGCCTCGTCGGCCACGATCATCAGATCGCAGGCCAACGCGATCTCGAGGGCGCCGGTGAAGCAGAAGCCGTTCACGGCGGCGATCACGGGCTTTGGCATGGACGAAAGGGTGTGGGTGAGGCGGCGAGCCGGCACGTCGAGGATGTCGCCGACCTTGCCGTCGACCAACTCACGGGAACCGAGCGCCTTGAGATCGACACCGGCGCTGAACGCCCGGCCTCGCCCGGTGACCACAACCACTCGCACCGCGGCGTTGGTGGCGACCTCCTCGGCCGCGTTGTTCAGCTCGTCCAGCATCGTGGGGGTGATGGCGTTGAGGGCGTCGGGTCGATCGAGGGTGATGGTGGCCACCCCATCGGCGACGAGGAGTTCGATCTCGGTGAACATCAGGCAGGGGTCTTTCTGTGAGCAAGCAGGATGCGGCGAATGTCGGCGGCGGCCTCGGTCATCATCATGTGCCCGACGCCGTCGAGACGGGTCACCGTCGGTGTCAGGGTGAACGCCTTGGCCAGGCTGTCGGCCGCTCGAGGCGGGGTCATCTTGTCGACGGAACCGATGACCAGGTGGACCGGGCAGGTGACGGCGGCCACCAGCTCCGGTACTCGATCGAAGGCGACACAGGCCTCGAAGTCGGCAGAGAGCGCGCCCGGCCGGCCTCGTTCGATCAGCGCGCGGGCCCCGCCGGTCATCCACATGCCCGGGTTGGGATTGGGCCCAAGATGCCCCGCGGCGCCGTGACCCCAATCGCACATCATGAACGCGGCCTGCGGAAGATCGTTGGCCGCCGCGTCGAGAAGATCGGGGTGGACGCCCATCGCGTCGGCTGGGGCCAGGAGCACGAGGTCGGTCACGAGATCTGGTCGGCGAGCGGCCAGCGAGAGCGCAATGAAGGTTCCCATCGAATGGCCGGCGACCGTGATCGGTCCTTCGCTCGTCAGGTGGGCGCCTTCGATGAACTCCGCGACCCAGTCGGCCATGGCGTCGACCGAGGTGAGCGGTTGGCCATCGCTCAGACCGTGGCCGGGCAGGTCGACGGCCAGCGCCCGTACTCCACGGTTGGCCAGATAGCGGGTCTGGAGGTGCCACGCGGTTGCATCCATCCCCGCACCGTGGATCATCAGGATCACGGGCCCAGTGGCGGCGAACTCGTTGCCCCCGGTGGCTGCGTGTGCGGTCAGACCTCCAAGCAGGAGTTTCATCGTTGGCTGCTCCGCAGTGCTCGCTTGAGGTCATCGACGATGTCGGCCGGATCTTCCAAGCCGACCGACACCCGGATGAGGTCGTCGCTGACGCCGGCAGCAGTCAGCTCAGCGTCACTGAGCTGACCGTGGGTCGTGCTGGCGGGGTGGATGACCAGCGTCTTGGCGTCGCCGACGTTGGCCAGGTGGGATGCGAGTTGGACGTTCTCGATGAAGCGACGTCCCGCTTCGCGCCCGCCTTTGACCCCGAAGCTCAGGATCGCACCCGCTCCTTTCGGATAGAGACGGTTGGCCAGCTCGTGATCGGGGTGGTCGGTTACCCTCGGGTGCCTCACCCAGCTGACGGCGTCGTTGGTCGTCAGAAGGGCCAGCACGGCGTCGGTGTTCGAGACGTGACGGGCCATGCGGAGCGGGAGGGTCTCGACGCCTTGCAGGAGTTGGAAGGCGTTCTGCGGGCTGATGCAGGCTCCGAAGTCGCGCAGCCCTTCGGCTCGGGCTCGCATTCCCAAGGCCTGGGTGCCGAACTCCTCGGCGAACACCACGCCGTGATAGCCGGGGTAGGGCCGACTGAGCGTCGGGAACTTGTCCGAGGCCAGCCAATCGAAGCGGCCACCATCGACCAGGATGCCGCCGAGGGCCACGCCATGGCCGCCGAGGAACTTGGTGGCCGAATGGATGACGACGTCGGCGCCATGCTCGATGGGACGAATCAGGTACGGCGTCGAGAAGGTGCTGTCGACGACGAGCGGTAGCCCGTTGGAGTGAGCTACGTCGGCCACCGCCGCGATGTCGAGGACCTCGATGCCGGGGTTGCCGAGCGTCTCGGCGAACACGATCCTGGTGCTCGGCGTGACGGCGTCGGCGAAGGCCTGCGGGTCGCGGGGGTCGACGAAGGTCGTCGTGATCCCGAACCGGGGCAGGGTCAGGTTCAGCATGTTGAACGAACCGCCGTAGAGGTTCTTCGACGCGACGATGTGGTCGCCTGCGCTGCACAACGTGGCGACTGCCAGGTGTAGCGCGGCGGTGCCACTGGCCGTGGCGACGGCACCCACCCCGCCTTCGAGCGCAGCAACCCGCTCCTCCAACACCGCGACGGTCGGGTTGGAGATACGGCTGTAGCTGTGACCGGTTGCCTCGAGGTTGAACAGCGCGGCCGCGGTGTCGGCATCGGGAAAGACGTAGGACGTCGTGAAGTAGATGGGAACCGCTCGCGCCCCCGTGGTGGGGTCGGGTCGCTGGCCGGCATGCAGGCTCAGCGTGTCGAAGCGAAACGAATCGGGCATGGGCCCGACCCTACCAACCGTCGACCGAGGCCCGCTTCTTGCCCGAGCGGGGCTCGGGTGGGCGGATCGACGCCATGATGTTGGCCAGCCAGTGGCGAGTTTCGGAGGGGTCGATGGTGTCGTCGACCGCAAACGCGGTGGCGTAGTTGAGCGCGCTACCGCGGCGATACTCCTTGGCAACGAGCTCCTCGTAGCGGGCCTGTCGGGCAGCGGGGTCCTCGATGGCGGCCAACTCGGCCCGATAGCCGAGCCGGACCGAACCCTCGAGACCCATCGGGCCGAACTCCGCGGTGGGCCAGGCGACGCTGAAGATCGGGACCCTGTACGAACCCCCGGCCATGGCGATGCCTCCCAGTCCGTAGGACTTGCGGACGATGACCGTGAAGGTCGGAATGCTGAGGTTCGCCCCGATGAGGAACATTCGACTCGAATGGCGGACGAGCGCCGTCTTCTCGATCTCCGGTCCGACCATGATCCCGGGCGTGTCGCACAGGAACAAGATCGGCACGTCGAAGGTGTCGCACAGTTGCATGAACCGCGCGGCTTTGTCGGCCCCGTCGGAGTCGATGGCCCCGCCGAGATGGTTCGGGTTGTTGGCGATGAGACCCAACGGACGACCCTCGACCCGAACGAGTGCGGTGATCATGCCGTGACCAAAGCCGGGACGAAGCTCGAGCACGGAGTCGACGTCGGCCAGCGTGCGCACGAGTTCCCGCATGTCGTAGGCACGCAGGCGGTTCTCGGGGATGGCTCGGCGGAGCAGACGTTGGTCGTTGGCCTCCCATTCGGCCACCGGTCCCTGGAAGTAGGCGAGGTACTTCTTGGCCATGGCGGCCGCCTCGACCTCGTCCTCGACGAGCACGTCGATCACGCCGCTGGCCATCTGAACCTCGACCGGGCCGATCTCCTCTGGCGCGAAGACGCCGAGCCCGCCGCCTTCGATCATCGCCGGTCCGCCCATCCCCAGGTTGGTGTCCTTGGTGGCGATGATGACGTCGCAGCAGCCGAGCAGCGAGGCGTTGCCGGCGAAACACCGGCCCGAGACCACCCCGACCATGGGCACCAGGCCCGACATGGTGGCGAACCGGGAGAAGGTGCGGCTCCCGAAGTCGCCGCCATCGGTGTCGCCCGGTCTGCCGCCCCCACCTTCGGCGAAGAGGATGAAGGGCATGCGGCCCTCGACGGCGACGTCGATGATGCGGTCGGTCTTGGCGTGATTGCGTATGCCCTGCGTCCCGGCGAACACGGTGTAGTCGTAGACCATGACGGCACAGCGGTTGGTCGGGTCGTCGAACAGTTCGCCGTTGACCGATCCGACACCGGTGATCAAGCCGTCGGCCGGGCTGCGCTCGATCAGGTCTTCGCGCGTTCGACGGCTGCGCTGGGCGGCCAACGCCATTGGTCCCCACTCGACGAACGTGCCGTCGTCGACCAGCGCCGCCACGTTCTCCCGAGCGGTGCGCTTGCCGATGTC
>JAQCHM010000006.1 GCA_027730885.1 Actinomycetota bacterium
CCCGCCGTGACCGGCATCAGGCCGCTCTGTCACGGCAACGCCTGGTCGGTCTACTTCTCCGACCCGGAGGGCAACGGTGTCGAGATCTTCATCGACACGCCCTGGCACGTGGCGCAGCCCCAGGGCAAGCCGCTCGACCTGAGCAAGTCGAACGACGAGATCGTTGAGTGGACGGTTGCCTCGTTCAAGGACGAGCCGGAATTCGGGTCGATCGAGGAGTTCTACCGAGCGAGGGCCGAGCACCTCGCCGACCGAACCTGAGGTCGCGATCAGACGACGACGGCCGGAGCCTCGAAAGAGGTCTCGCCCGCCAGGAGACGTTGGGCCAGGCGGCGGAGGCGTAACGCGTCGAGCGGTTTGACGATCCACCCTTCAGCGCCCACCTCGTTCGCGAGGAAGGTGTCGGCCGATCGGTCGAGTAGGAGGCCGACGGGTCGATGCACCAAGCGATCGAAGCCCTCTTCCTGGCGGATGGCCAGACAAGTGGCGAGGCCGCCCATGTTGCCGATCTGCAGATCGAGCAGAACGAGGTCCGGCTCCTTCACCTTGACCACATCGAGGACGACGGCGCCGGTCCGGACTCGCCAGACAGTGGTGTCGTCGCTCGCCAACGCGGCGTCGACCTCGTTGTAGACGGCGTCTGAATCAGTGGCGAGAAGTACTCCGATCACGTCCGAGAGGGTACCCGAAGTCGGCTGCAACAGCCCGGCTGCCCGGGCCATCGGGCGATTGCGACTGCGGTCACAGGCGCGGTAGACAGCGGTGTCGAATCCGATACGATCCGGGGCGGCGTGCTCGCATGCCATCCCCAACAGAGGCAGAGAGGACGGGTCTCGTGATCGACATTCAGATCGAAGAAGCCGTGGACTACACCGTTTGCCGGCCGTCGGGCGACCTCGATGCCTACTCGGTCGGGGTGTTTCGAGAAGCCCTGAATCGGCTGGCCACGTCGCCTCGGCTCGTGATCGATCTGTCCAACGTGCCGTTCATGGATTCCGCCGGTCTCGGAGCGCTCGTCGGTGGTATCCGACGAGTCCGCGAGGCGGAGGGCAGGGTTGCGGTGGTGTGCAGCCGACCGTCGCTCACCCGGTTGCTGCACACGACTGGCTTCGATCGCATCGTCCCCATCATCGAGTCGCTCGATGACGTACTAGACGTCTTCGAAGACACATCCGAGGTCTGATCGGGCCAGTTGCCAAACGGTTGCCGCGGTGACGACGGGTTCGGGTCGCTCGTCGATGCACGCGAGAACCTCCAGGTCGTTGCGCTGAAGGAGCTCCATCAGGCAACGATGTTCGCTGTCGGATCGCTGTCGGAAGGTGAGGAGGTTGACGTCGGCAGCGTCGTCTGTCCGACCGCTGAGCGAACTCGCGAACCGAGGGGTCATCCGATTCACGAGCAGTCGGCGCGGCCCGCTCGACGGCGGGAGCTTTGCGGCGAGTGCAGCCGCCTGGTCCAACGGTTCGGGCTGCGGTGTCGACGTCAGGACGAAGGCGACCTTCGACGACAGCAGGAGCGCATCCATGTCGGCCGCTCTGGCACGGAACCCTGCGTCGAGTTCGCCGAGCGCGCCGAAGAAGTCGGCAACCTCCTCCAGCAGACCGATGCCGATGAGGCGACCGACGAGAGCCGCTGCGCTTCGGGCAGCCAAGGCTGTGGCCCTGCCGAACCGGCCGGTCGGGGAGAGGACGCCCCGGTAGACAGGGTGATCGACGAATCGCACCAGTCGGGCCGCGCTCTCCAGAAGGTCGACGGCCTGCTGCGCAGGAGGCGTGTCGACGACCACGAGGTCGAAGCCCTCCGCTGACTGGTGCAGGTGCCAGAGTTGATCCATCGCGAGGTACTCGTGGGTCCCTGACAACGAAGTGGTCAGATGCCGGAACAGTCGATGACCGATGATGCGGTCGGCCTGCTGGGTGGTTGCGTACTCGCGGATGACCCGCTCGAAGCTCTGTTGGGTGTCGAGCATGCAGGCCCAGAGCTCCCCGGACCACTCACCGTCCAACCGCTCAGGGAGGTGTCCGAGGTGGTCGAGGCCCAGTGCGTCGGCCAGACGTCGGGCCGGGTCGACGGTGATGAGCGCCACGTGCCGCCCGGTCGCAGCCGCCGCCATCGCCAGGGCAGCGGCGGTTGTGGTCTTCCCCACGCCTCCAGGGCCGAGACAGAAGATCACCTCGGTCGCCGAGAGGGGCAGGCCCACCGGCGTCGGCCGTGCCGGGACCGGGTCCAGGAGTCGGGGAGCGGCCGAGGGCGCTGTTGCATCGAGAATGATCGAGTTCTGGCGCAGGCGTTCGGGCTCGACGTATCGAACCAAGGCGTTCACGTCCGCCTCGTTGCCGAGCCCCAGGAGCCCGAGATGAGGGAAGTGCAGTTGGGGAAGTGGCAACTCGACGGCCAGGCGTTCGACCTCCATCTGTTCGGCGGCGATTCGCCGAAGTCGAAAATCGGCCGCGGCCCTGCGATCTCGAACCCGTCGGCTGCGCCGGTCGCCGTTGCCGGCCGCGTCGGCGAGACCCACGAGCTCGGGCCACCGGGCGTTGATCAGGAGCGGGGCCAACTTCACCCCTAGTTCGTCCTCGATGGCGAAGGCCGTTTCGATCGTCTCGGTCACCGGCGTCTCCTCCGCCAAGGTGACCAGCGCGACTTGGCATCGGTCGGCATCGACGAGGAACTCGGCGGCGAGGGCCGCTTGCTCGCGGATGGGGCCGCTATCGGTCTCGGAGAGGGCAACCGCGGATCGCAGGAACGTCACGGTGTGACCGGAGGATGGCGCGTCGACGATGATTAGTTCGGCTGCGCCGGAGGACTCGAGCTGGCGGATCTTGCCGAGGAGGAGAAGATCCCGGATACCGGGGATGGCTGCGGTCAACAGCTCGAGCGCAGGTCTTCCTCCAGCAGGCAGAGCCAAGCGAATGAGTCGATCGAGCCCGTTGTGCTCCAAGTACTCGATCAGTGCAGCGTCGGCGCCCAATGAACAACCGCGAAGTCGGCCGGGGGCAGCGGACAGCAACTCGCGAGGCGCGTAGCCGAGAGGCTCGCCTCCGAAGAACCGGGCGAGCGGGTCGACGGATCCGTTGCCTCCGCGTTCCTGTGGGCCCTGGGTTTGGACGATCAGGACGTCCAAGCCGGAGCGGGCGGCCGCGACACCCAAAGTTGCCCCTAACGTGGTTTTGCCCACACCCCCCTTCCCGGCAACGATCAGGACTCGTGATGCAGCGAAGAACCAAGTCACTGCCTCGGAGGCTAGCCCGCCTCGTTGGTGCCGCTTTCGCCCTGGCCGGATTGCTGGGCCTGCTGGTCTCGTTCGGGTCAGGGGGCACTCCGGCGTCCGCCCAGACCGAGACCCGGACGGACCAGGAGGCCGCGGAGAATTCGAACCAGGTGCGCATCATCGAGGTCTCGGGACTCCTCGACGCGGTGCTGCATGACTTCCTGCTCCGAGAACTCGATCGGGCCGAAGCCGATGGCGTCATGGGCGTCCTCGTGCAGTACGACAGCCGCGGCAGTGTCCTGAGCCAAGAGGACTTCGTCGAGTTGGCGACGCGAATTCGGGACTCGTCGGTTCAGGTCGGGATTTGGGTCGGTCCCAGCGGATCGGCCGCGCTCGGGGGCTCGGCAGAGTTGCTGGGCGTCGCTGACCTCGTCGGCGTCTCGGTCGGTTCGCGAGTCGGCGAGACGGGCCCGCTTCGTCTGCCAACGTCCACCTTCGGTCAACCGTTCGGGGACGCGACCGAGCGGCTCGAGACTGCATCGGTGTCGGCGCCCGACGCCCTCGACCTCGGTGTCACGACCGTGCTCCCCGACCCGGAGTGCGACACGATGGAGTGCAAGCTCACCGACATTTCCGTGCTGCGTGAGTTCCTGACCTACTTCGACGGGTACCGGTCGCCGGCCGACACCGACGTCGCATCCGAACTGACCGAGCCTCGATTCGTACAGCTTCCCCTCAGCGGACAGCTGTTCCACAGCGTGGCCAGCCCCGAGGTCGCCTACTTGCTGTTCGTCGGGGGTCTGGCACTCCTCGTCTTCGAGCTGTACACCGCTGGTGTCGGGATCGCCGGGGTCATCGGAGCGTTCTGCCTGGTCATGGGGTGTTACGGACTGTCGGCGCTTCCGGCCAGGAATGTGGCGATCGCGCTTCTCATCGGGTCGATGCTTGCGTTCGCGGTCGACATCCAGACCAACATGCCACGCCTGTACAGCGCGATCGGCATGCTGTCGTTCGTCGGCGGGAGTTGGTTCCTGTATGACGGATTGCGGGTCTCGTGGGTAACGCTCCTGGTCGGGGTGGTCGGCGCCGCACTCTACGCCTACACCGGCATGCCCTCGATGGTCCGCACCCGATTCAGTTCACCCACCATCGGTCGCTCGTGGATGATCGGTGAGCTCGGTTTGGCCACGACCGATCTGGCTCCGGAAGGCTCGGTCACCGTTCGCGACGCTCCGTGGCGGGCGTTCACAAACCGGGCCACCCCGCTGAAGGCGGGCGACCAGGTCAAAGTTGTCGGAATTCACCGCATGCTGCTGGAGGTGGCGCCGCTCGAGGGCGCCGCTCGCGACTACCGCGAGCGTGCCCGGTCAGGCGACGAACAGAAGGTCTCGGATCCCGAAACCGATCGGGTCTGACCGAGCCCGAAACCCTACGGACAAAACCCTGCCGAGCCCCTCTTGTGCCGTGGGGGTCAGCGGCATAGTGTCCAGTAAGCGCTGACGGTAGGGGTGCGAGCGCAACGGGACGCCGCTATCGGTCCCGAGTAGGTAGTCAGGGGGTTCGGGGTTGAGTTCGCAGCATTCATTCGATCTTTGGCAGCATTTGGCGGCGTGCCGCGGCCCGAGCCAGGAGATCTTCTTTCCGCCTGGTCGGCTCGAGCGCCGTTCCGAGAAGCGGTCCCGCGAGCAGCGGGCCAAGGAGATCTGTCGATCCTGCGCAGTGCAACAGGACTGCCTCTCCTACGCCCTGGCCATCCGCGAGCAGCACGGCATCTGGGGCGGACTCACCGAGAACGAGCGTCGAGACCTGCTGAACCGCGACGATGGCCGCGTTGCTACCGTCACTTCGGTTCGTCGCTGACCTGACCCCCGCGAGCGATCACTCCGGGGTCGGCAGCCGTGGCCCCGCCAGACGGTAATCGCCCCGACGACGGGTCATTCCCGTCCGATCGAACCAGCCCAAAAGGGGCAACACGTACTTTCGGCTGGTGCCGAAGAGGTCACGGATCTCGGCCACCGTCAGGCCGTCGGGGTGCCCACGGAGCGCGACCGCGAGCTGGTGGGCGGCGACCGCGAGTGAGGAGGCGGCGAAGAACACGCCGTCCTGCTCGATCACGGTTCCCTTGCGAACCAGCTCACGCACCTCGCCTCGATCGAATCCTTCTGGCCCAGGAGGCGCGAACGGCGCAGCCTCGAGCAACGCGACCCACGGGTGATCGGCCAAGGGGTCGTCCGGTTCACCTACAACCGCTCGGCCGGCTTCGACGGACACCTCGGTGAGGAGGCTGAGGACGTCCCGATCCCGCGCGTCCAGTCTGGCGATGTCCAGCCCGAGCGCGCCGGCTTCCTGGATGCGCCCGAGAACGTCAGCCTTGCGGGCCTCGAGCAGGACGGGGTCGATGACCCAGACCCCGACGGTCGCCTCGATGGTCTGGCCGCTGAGGCGCTCGAGTTCCTCGACCGTCACCCAGCCCCGCTCGGTCACGAGTCGCTCGACACTGCGGTCGGGGGTGGCCTTCGAGGCCGGCCGTTTCGGGTCGACATCGAGGACTTCGCCCCCGCCCACCGTCTCGTCCCGACCCCGTTCCCGAAGAATGAAGCGGTCACCCGGCAGCAACGGAATCTTGGTTTGCAGGTACAGCCGGACGAGCCCCGAGTCCCCGGGAGCGAGGCGGCTCGGGCCAAGCACCCGGACCTTTGCCGGGAACTCGCCTGACCCGAAGTAGGCGGCGTAGGCGCCACGGCGACTGACTTCGTGGTCCAGCGTGTCGAGCACGGTCAGCCTCGCGTCGAGCACCGCGGTGTGGTGCCAGGCGTCAGCGGCGACGACGACGTCACCCCGACCGATCTCGGCATGGGCGATGCCGCCGAGGTTGACGGCGACACGGTTACCCGGGCCGACGGCGGTGACCGCGTGATGATGGTTCTGGAGCGATCGCACTCGAACTGATCGGTCCCCGGGCGCAACGATCAACTCGTCGCCGAGGCTCAGCGATCCGCCGGTCAGTGTCCCGGTGACGACGGTCCCGGTGCCGGTTGGCGCGAACGCTCGATCGACCCAGAGTCGGGGGCGTCGGGTGTCGTCAGGCGGCCCGACGAGGATGAGCAGATCGTCGAGTGCCGCGAGCAACGCATCGAGGCCCTGCCCCGATGGTGCCGCGACCGGAACAATGGGCGCTCCGGCGAGGAAGGTGTCCTCGACATGTTCCTCGACGTCGAGGACGGCGAGCTCCAGCAGTTCGTCGTCGACCTGGTCGACCTTCGTGAGCGCGATCACTCCGTGGCCGATTCCGAGCAGTTCCAGGATGCGTAGATGTTCCTCGGACTGCGGCTTCCATCCCTCGGTCGCCGCGACGACGAACAAGCAGCCTTGCACTGCGCCGACACCGGCCAGCATGTTGCGAAGGAACCGCACGTGGCCGGGAACGTCGATGAGCGACAACGGCGACCCCGAAGGGAGGGCCACCGCTGCGAATCCGAGGTCGATCGTCAGGCCGCGAGCCTTCTCCTCGGCCAGTCGGTCGGGGTCGGTTCCGGTCAGCGCGAGGACAAGGGTCGATTTCCCGTGATCGACATGTCCGGCGGTGGCGATGACGGTCATCCGACGAGGGCCTCGACCACTTCGGCGTCATCGAGAGGATCGATGGTCCGGAAGTCGATGACGGTGTGCGGGCCGGCGACGCGGGCGATGATCGGCCGTTCCCGTGCTCGCAGGGCCTCGGTGTGGTCGCCGCGAACGGACAGCCCGGCACTGGGGATCGTGACGCCGGGCAACGTACCGCCCCCGGGAACGGCCTCGGTCTCGACGACGGTGAGGCGGAGAGACGGTGCACGAGCGAGTACCTGCTCGGCTACCGATTGGGCTCGTTGCGTCAAGGCGGTCACCGGGGTGGTGGCCATCCGCCAAAAGGGCAGGGCTTCGCCGTTGCGATGAAGGTAGGCCAGCAGAACTGTCTGCAGAGCCGACAGGACGAGGCCGCCCGGACGCAGCGCCCGTGCGAGTGGATGGGCCGCGCACGCCGCGACGAGGGACGCGTCGCCGGCAATGATTCCTGACTGGGGGCCACCAAGCAGCTTGTCCCCGCTGAACAGAACCAGGTCGGCTCCCGCTGCGAGGCTCTGACGGGCAGCCGGCTCGCCGTTGAGCCACGACGGCGGGGCGGTTGTGAGCCACGGACAGGCTGCGTCCAGCAGCCCGGAACCGATGTCGGCCACGACCGTCGTGTCGAGCGAAGCGAGTTGGGTGATCGAGACCGACTCGGTGAAGCCCTCGATCCGATAGTTCGAGCGATGGACGTGGAGGGCCACGGCCAGGGCGCCATCAGCCTGAGCCCGTTCGAAATCGGCAAGGCGGGTCCGGTTGGTCGTACCGACCTCGACCATGGTCGCGCCCGACTGGGCCATCACGTCAGGGATACGGAAGCCGCCGCCGATCTCGACCAACTCGCCGCGACTGATGGCGACCCGACCGCCACCCCCGGCCAAGGCGGCCAGTACCAGCAGGACGGCACCGGCACAGTTGTTGACGACCAGCGCGGCCTGGGCTCCCGTGGCCGTGGCAATCAAGTCACCGACGGCACCGTGGCGGCTGCCCCGCTTGCCGCTGGCCAGGTCGAACTCCAGATTGGAATAGGACGCTCCGGTCGACACCCCGATCGGCGCGCGACCAAGATTGGTATGTAATAGAACTCCTGTTCCGTTGATGACCGATGTCAGCAGCCGACGTTTGCGTTGTGTCACCAGAAGATCGACGTCGCCCGTTCGGCCGGTTGCGATGGCGTCGCGGGCGATCTCGACGAGGAGCGGCTCAGGGAGGCCGCTGGCCCGTAGAGACCGGGCCAGGGCATCGACCGATGGCGGGCGACCCGCTGTTGCGCTCACAGACCTGAGGATAGGTGAGACGAGGCGCACACTCAGTTTTGTGGCGGGGGAGAAAACCCAGCCCGTTAGACTGGTGTCTTATGTTCGGGCCGGTGGGCGTTCTGCTCCTCACCTCTTTCGTGGTCGAAATCGTGCTTCTTGTCGCGGTCGCCTCGGCCATCGGCGCGATCCCCACCGTCTTCCTACTCATCGGTGTGAGCCTGCTCGGCATCACCCTCGTCCGCTACGAGGGAGCCCGGTTGCTGAGTCAGGGCCTGGCCTCCGGTGAACGCATGGTGGACGGCAGCGCCCGACTGGTCGCGGCGCTGCTCGTTGCCGCGCCGGGCCTGGTGTCGACGGCGGCCGGGGCCGCACTCTATCTACCGCCGGTTCGTCGAGTCATCCGACCGTTCGCCTTCGCCCGAGCCACGTCATGGACCGGGTTCACCAAAAGGTTTGGAGCCGACGTCATCGACGCCGCTGACGGCGACGTCTCTCCCCGACCATCGCAATCGACCCGCACAGAGTTGGGTTTCACCAGGAGTACCGATGAGCGTTGAAGAACCAACACCACCACCTCCCATCACCCCCAGCGTGGCTCGGGCCCTCAGTCCGTTGTTGCGACGGATCGCCCGGCCGGGCGAGAACGGCGAGCCGGGCCTCAACACGTATCTCGTTGGTATCGACGAGATCGTGATCGTGGACCCCGGCCCGATCGACGAGGTGCACCTCGACGTGCTCTGTGGCTGCGGGGGTGATCGCATTCGTTGGATCATCATGACCGACACCAGCGATTACTACGCCGGAGGAGCCCGGAAGCTGAAGGAGATGACCGGCGCCGAACTCGTGGCCCCCGCCGGCTTCGACGGTGCCGACGAGGTCCTGGGAGACGGGTACAAGATCGATGCAACCGAGTTCCGCATCATCGCCATGGCGATGGGCGACCCCACCTCCGGTAAGCACCTGTTCGTCCTAGAACAAGAGCGGTCCATGCTGACCGGTGACCACCTGAACGTCGGCATCCCCCCGGACCTGCCGGCCAAGGTGAAGAGCTACCGCCTGCGGAGCATCGCTCCCGGGCACGGCCAGGTGAACGAGAACGCGAAGCAGACACTCGGACTGTAGGTGCGCGGCGGTGCCGCACCCCCGTTCTGCAAGCCCGCAGCCACCAGCGGCGGGTTCTCGGGCTTGCAGAACGCGGGTCAGGAGGCTCGGGCTTGCAGAACGGAGCACGCCTCAGGTTTGTTGGGCTTGGTCGAGGGCGTCTTCGACCAGACGGAGCAGTCGTGAGCTGCACGCTTCCATGGCAATCGACGGTGAGATTTCGCTGGAGATTCGATCGGCGATCTCGACGAACACTTTCGCGGCCTCGCCGTTGCCGTTGCCGACCGACACCGGGTTGCCCGTATCGCCGCCCAGGGACACGCCGGGTTCGAGGGGGACCGAGCCGATGAGAGGGACTCCCGACTTGGCCGCGAGGTCTCGGCCGCCACCGGAGCCGAAGATGGGGTAGGAGGTGCCGTCGGGGGTGACGAAGGCCGACATGTTCTCGATGATGCCGGCGACGCGCACATGGCACTTGCGAGCCATGGTGATGGCCCTGGCCGCGACCTTCTGGGCTCCGGTTGCGGGGGTGGTGACGACGATCATCTCGGTGCGGGGAAGCATCCGGGCGAGACCCATGGCGACGTCGCCGGTGCCCGGAGGCATGTCGATGAGCACGTACTCGAGATCGTCGGCCCAGGCGACGTCTTCGAGGAAGTGCTGGACCGCCCGATTGAGCATCAGGCCGCGCCACAGCAACGCCGATTCTTCGTCCTCGACCAGGAAGCCCATGGACACGACGTCGAGGCGCCCCGGCCGACCGCCGTTTCGGGCCGGCACTTCGAGGCTGTGTGGTGTGATCACGGCCTTACCGTCGTGGCGTTCGGCTACGAGGCGACCTTCGAGCCCGAGCATTCGAGGTATGGAGAATCCCCATATGTCGGCGTCGATCAGGCCGACAGCCCGACCCTGCGCAGCGAGAGCCGCGGCCAGATTGACCGTGACCGACGACTTCCCGACGCCGCCTTTGCCCGATGCGATGGCCAGCACCCGGGCACCGCCGGGAACGGCAGTCTCCTTTGCCTGGTCGGCCGCCACTCTGCGGGCGATCGACATCGTCTCCGCTTTCTCCTCTGGCGACAGTTCGGTCCAATCGATGGTGACACCGGTGACCCCGGGCAGCGCGTTGATGCGGGCCACGGCATCGTTCTTGATCTGCGCTCGAAGCGGGCAGCCCATGCTGGTGAGTGCGATGGTTATCGTCACCGTTCCGTCCGCATCGACCCTGGCGCCCTTGGCCATCCCCAGATCGACGATGTCCGAACCCAGTTCGGGGTCGATGACCCCTCGCAACACCGCCAGGACGTCGTCGCTCGTCGGCAACTCGGGTGGAACAAAATGGGTCACGTCACAAGGCTAGAACCAATAGCAGGTCACCAACAGGCGGGGGAACAAACCGACCTACTCGTACGTTGACTGCGAACCTGTACCCTGGAGCAATCTCTTCGAGTCTCACGGAGGCCGTTAATGATCACCCTGACCGATTCTGCATCAACGAAGGTGCGGGAGCTCCTCGCCCAGGAAGGCGATGAGTCCTTGGCGCTTCGGGTCGCCGTCCGCCCCGGCGGCTGTAGCGGATTCAGCTACGAGATGTTCTTCGACAGCGAGATGGCTGCCGATGACCTGCAGTCCACCTTTGGACCCGGCGTGAAGGTCGTCGTCGATCCCAGCAGCGCCCAACTGCTCGATGGTGCCACGCTCGATTACAAGGACGGCCTGCAGCAGGCCGGCTTTGCGATCGACAACCCCAACGCCACCCGGTCCTGCGGCTGCGGCCAGTCCTTCAGCTGATTCCAGTCCGTTCAGCCGAGCAGGCGTCCGAGGGCGTCTTCCAGCTCTGAGCGGTCGAACACATTGTCGATCCGGTCGACGATGACACCCGTCGGATCCACCAGGAACATCACCGGCTCGAACTCCAGGCCCAACAGATCAAGTGATGGTGCCAGACGTAGGCCAGGGTCGTTGAGACCCTGGCCTACTCGCGGGTTGGCCCACGGTTCGACGTGCACCACGCCGAGGTCGGTCCCGGAGCCCAGCTCCAAGATGCCTTCGATGAGCGTCTCGAGCACCGGCCCGCAGTAGGCGGTGGCACAGAAGGCGGGCGTTGCCACGAGGAACACCAGCGGCCGCCCCTCGGCCATGATCTGCGCCGCTGTCTGATGGTGGAAGGCGCATGGACCGCCCGCGAGGGTGCAGATGGGATCCACGCCTCGCGCATCGTCGAGCGTCGGTGTGTCGATGGGCGGGAAGGCATCGCCGGGGAGCGGAATACCGATCTCGGATCGATCGAAGGCCTGCACCGGCAGCATCACTGTGTGGTCTCCGATACGTATCTCGAGGTCGTAGATGCCGGGCTCGGGAAGGGTGGTGCGGACCGCGTAGTACCGCTGCAGGTCGGCGTGCTGGTGATCGTCGGCTCCGGGAGTGTGGTCGTGCCGAACGACCCGGCCGAGAACCTCGAGTTCGTCGATCACCACCGCCTCCGAGAGCACACGCACGGACAACGCGGTCGAGTCCGGTAGTTCCAGCCCGTTGTTGACCACGCCGAACGGCAGCCGCTGGGGGATCCCGGCCGCGATGACCCGATTCGAGCTGAAGAGCGAGACCAACTGCGGCTCGGCTGCTGCCGATTTCCCGCAGCCCACGATGGCGCTGGTCGCGGTGGCGGCGCTGAGGAGCAGGAAGTGACGTCGGGTCAGGAACACGGTCCGTACGCTAGCCAGCATGGACTCCGACCGATCGCCAGTCAGCCTCCGGGTCAACGGTCACACGGTCGAGGTTCCCGCAGATGGCCGGAGCCTGCTCGATGTGCTCCGCGAGGACCTCGGCCTCACCGGGGCCAAGGATGGCTGCAGCCCGCAGGGCCAGTGCGGTTGCTGCACGGTGTTGGTCGACGGCGCGCCCCGGGTCGCGTGCGTTACACCTGTCCGCCGGGTCCAGGGCCGGGAGATCACGACCGTCGAAGGCCTCGACGCCGACGTCGCTGCGGACTGGGCCCAAGCGTTCTGTGCCGTCGGAGCGAGTCAGTGTGGTTTCTGCACACCAGGGATCGTCATGCGGCTCGAGGGCCAGCACCCGACCGAATGCGCGCCGGCCCTGCTCGGCCACCTGTGCCGGTGCACGGGCTGGCAGACCATCGGCGAAGCATGGGAGCTTCGGTCGGCGGCACAGACCGCGTCCAAGGCGGGCCGTGATCTCGCAAAGGCGTCGGCTCGGGCAACCATCGAAGGCGGCGTCGGTCAGATGATCGACCCCTCCATCGTGTTGGGCGGCGGCGGTGGCTTCGCGGCCGATACGGCCCCGGCCGGCGCCTTGCGGGCGGTCTCCGACGGGGCAGGCAACTGGGTGGTCGCCACGACGTTGGCCGAGGCTCGCCGCGTCGCGGCCAAGACCCAGGGTCGGCGTACCACGCTGCCGCCCGGCTGGCCGCTCGAGATCCCCGAAGGGGATTGGCTGGTCCGTCTTCAGACCACCTGGGTCGAACCCGCGTACCTGGAAACCGACGCCTCCTGGTGCCTGCCAGGTGGCGAGCCGTCCTCGCCGGTCGGCAACGGCGGGGCCTTCGGCGCCAAGGCCCTCAGCGGGCCGACGAGGTCGCCCGTCATGGAGGCCGCGCGGCACCTTGCCGACCTCCATGGGGTCCCGGTCCTGGCGTCACTCTCGCGGGAGGACTCCGTTCGGTTGGGACCCAAGCGTCCGCCAGTCGCGGCTGGAGTCGACGCCAACGGTAACGGGTTGTTTCGAGTGGTCGCGACCCCCGGCATCGTCGCGGCAATCGCGTCGGTCGCCCCGGGCCTGACCATCGAGCAGGTCGTGGTGCCGGGCCCCCCGACCAGCGCGGCGATTCGCGGTGCCGGTTGGGTGGAAGCAGCGGTCCTCATGGCAGCTGCCACCGCGCTGCGGCGGTCGCACGTGAGGGGAGACTCGGTCACGGTTCGCGCCCCGAACGGGGCCGAGGCGAGCGCAGTGTTCGATCAGACCGCGGGATCGATCGTCGTCGAAGTCAGCTGCGGCGACCCCCTCGACATCGTCATGCTTCGCTCGTACTGCATCGGGGCGGCCCACATGGCGTACTCGTGGGTGACTTCGGAGTCGCTGGCCGTCGACCCTGCCGGTCAGCCGAACGATCTCACGATTCGGAGCTTCGGGATCGTGCGAGCGATCGACATGCCCAACGTCGAGGTGAGCGTGCGGAACGACACGACGACGCCGATCAACGGCTCGGACGCGGTCTTCGCCGCGGTTGCCGCTGCCGTCTGGCTGGAGGCCGGACTCGTGCCCCGTTGGCCGACGTCTGACAAGATCTCGTCATGAGCAAACCGGTCGGTCCGTACACACCCATCGTCAGAGCCGGGGAATGGCTCGTCACATCCGGGCAGATCGGCATCGCCGACGGTGTCCTGGCCGACGGTTTCGAGTCTCAGCTCCGGCAGGCGATGGCCAATCTCGAAGGCTTGTTGGTGGGCGAGCAGGCCTCGCTCAGCCAGGTCATCAAGACCACGGTGTTCCTGGTCGACATGAGCGTGTATGCCGAGATGAACGCCATCTACACCGAGCTGTTCGGAGACCATCGGCCGGCGCGTTCAGCGGTGGCCGTTGCTGCGCTACCCCTCGGTGCACTGGTCGAGATCGAGGCCGTCGCCTACGTCGGTTCCTGATCATGGGTGGCGGCCGCCGCCGTTCACTGGCACACTGCGCTCCATGATCGGTGCCGTCATCATCGCTGTGGTTCTCGTGGTCGTGATCCCCGTGGGCTTCCTCATGACCATGGCCCTGCCGGCAGGGGTCCTCGGCTTCCTCCTCAAGTCGAGGGCCGAGGCCACCCACCCCGACAGCGAACTCATCGACACCAACTACTGAGGTCCGACGCGGGGATAGGTTCTCAAGCGTGATTGACCTTCGTCGCTTTCGAGAAGAAGCTGCCTATCGGGCTGGAGTGGAACGCAAGGGCGCGTCCTCCGAATCCATCGAGGCCGTTCTGTCGGCCGATGCTGCTGCCCGGTCGACTCGTCAGGCCACCGAGGAGCTCCGGGCGAGGTCGAACAGCGCGTCCAAGGACATCGGCCGTGCTGCTCCCGAGGAACGCCAGAGCCGGATTGACGCCGCGCAGGGGTTGAAGGCCGAACTGCAGGAGTCCGAAGCACTACTGGTCGCGGCCGACGCCGCGCTGAGCGAGGCCGCGCTCCAGCTCCCCAACGCCGCGCACGCGTCGGTACCCGACGGCGGCGAGGACGATTTCCGTGTCGAGGTCGAGGTCGGTGCGCGCGTTCCGGCGCCCGCGCTCACCCATGCCGAAATCGGCGAGAAGCTCGGCATTGTCGACACCGAGCGGGCCGTCAACATGTCGGGCAGCCGGTTCGCCTACCTCATGGGCGACGCAGTGCTGTTGCAGTTCGCCCTGGTGCAGTGGGCGATGGCGAAGCTGGTCCGCAAGGGCTTCGTTCCCTGCATCCCGCCGGTGCTGGTTCGCGAGGAGATGATGGTCGACGCCGGGTTTTTCCCGACCGACCGCCATCAGGTCTACGAACTCGAACGCGACGGCCTCTTCCTCGTCGGTACCGCTGAGGTGGGCCTGGCCGGCTTGCACCGTGGCGACCGGCTCGACGCCGAGCGGCTGCCTCGTCGTTATGTCGGGTACTCGAGCTGCTTCCGCCGAGAGGCCGGCACCTACGGCAAGGACACCCAGGGACTCTTCCGGGTGCACCAGTTCGACAAGGTCGAGATGTTCACTTACGCCCACCCCGATCGTTCGTGGGACGAGCTCGAACTCCTCCGCTCGGTCGAAGAGGAGATCTTCTCCGAGCTCGAGATGCCCTACCGCGTGATCACGGTCGCCGCCGGTGACCTGGGCAACGCGGCGGCCAAGAAGTACGACATCGAGGTCTGGTTGCCGTCCGAGCAGCGATACCGCGAAGTGACGTCGTGCTCGAACTACACCGACTACTCGGCCCGGCGCATGGGCACCAGGGTCAAGAACGACAACGGTAACGAGATCCTGCACACCCTGAATGGCACCGCGTGCGCCGTCGGGCGCACGCTCCTTGCCATCTTCGAACACCACCAGCTGCCCGATGGCACGATCTCGGTTCCCGCGGTGCTGCGTCCCTTCTGCGGCATCGAAGCCGTCGGTCCCGCTCGCTGACCGCTGCGAACCCCCGGCACCGACCTCACCGGCGGGTGGGCGCGCTGCCGATCAGCCCCAGCGCGATTGGCCGAGCTTGTAGCCGACGCTGCGGATGGTCTGGATCAGGTTCGCGTGTTCCTGGCCCAACTTGGCCCGGAGTCGGCGGATGTGGACGTCGACGGTGCGGGCGCCACCGTAGTACTCGTAGCCCCACACCTGATTCAGCAGCGTTTCTCGGCTGAACACCCGTCCGGGCGTGGCGGCCAGGAACCGGAGTAGTTCGTACTCCATGTAGGTGAGGTCGAGCGGTTTGCCGTCGATCTGGGCCTGGTAGGTCTCGGTGTTGAGGCGCAACGGCCCGTACTCGACCATTTCGGGCCGGACACCCCGACCCGCCCGCCAGAGAAGGTGTTTGAGGCGGGCGTCGAGCTCGGCCGGGTGGAACGGTGCGATGAGGAAGTCGTCGAAGAGCTCGGCTCGCTCGTCGAGTTCGTCGAGACGATCGCCCGGGATGAGAACCAGCAGCGGTTCGACCGGAACGTCCCTCCGTCGTAGGTCTCGGCACAGCAGCCAGCCGCGCTCGGCGTCTTCGGCCAACGAAACGATGGCTCCGGTCCAGTCGTCGCTGACGATGAGCCCGCTGTGGCTCGATGCCGCGGTCCACCCGTAACCCCCGAGGGAAAGCGACCGGACCAGATCAACCGGCGGAGGATCGGGGTAGAGCAGGAACAGCTCGTTGGGTGGTGCGCCGGAGGGCAGCGGACCCGAGGAGGGTGCGGAATAGGAAGACACCACGGTTACCAGGAGGGAAGATAGCGCTCGAGTTCCCACTGGCTGACGTGAGCCTTGTAGCCCTGCCATTCACTGCGCTTGTTGCGCAGGAACCACTCGAAGATGTGATCGCCCAACGCCTCGTGCACGAGTTCGGAGCGTTCCATCTCGTCGAGCGCTTCGGCCAGCGATGCGGGGAGCGGCGCCAGGCCCAGCTCGGCGGCCCGTCCAGCGTCGACCTCGAAGAGGTTCTCGGTCGTTTCTGTCGGGAGGTCATAGCCCTCCTTGATGCCCTTCATGCCGGCGGCGAGGATCACCGAGAACGCGAGATAGGGGTTGCAGGCCGGGTCGGGCGCCCGGTATTCGATGCGAGTCGAGCTGGTCTTGTCCGGCCGAGTGACGGGGACCCGGATGAGCGCGGATCGGTTGTTCTGAGCCCACGAAACCCAGGTCGGGGCCTCGTAGCCGACGACCAGGCGTTTGTAGGAGTTGACAAGCTGGTTGGTGACCGCGGTGATCTCGCGCGCGTGATGCAGCAGACCGGCGGTGAACTGCCGGCCGGTCTGGGAGAGCGAGTACTGCGCGCCGTCGGCATGGAAGGCGTTGTCCTCGTGGTCGAAGAGCGAGAGGTGCAGGTGCATCCCGGAACCCTGCATGCCGGCCAACGGTTTCGGCATGAAGCTGGCGAATCGGCCCCGTTCGAGCGCGAGTTCCCGCACCACCAGGCGGAACGTCATGATCTGGTCGGCCATCGACAGCGCCTCGGTGTAACGGAGGTCGATCTCGTGCTGTGAGGGTGAGTCCTCGTGGAAGGAGTACTCGACGGGAATGCCCATCGTCTCGAGCACCGAGATGGTCTCTCGACGGAGGTCGGAAGCGACATCGCTGGTCGTGAGGTCGAAGTAACCGCCCGAGTCGAGCAGTTTCGGCTGGTGAGTCGGCTCACCGTCGGCGAAGTAGAAGAACTCCATCTCGGGAGCGACGAAGAATGCGTAGCCCGCTTCGCGGGCCTTCTTCAGGTTACGCCTCAGGACGTGCCGAGGATCGCCGTCGAACGGGGACCCGTGCGGGTTGTAGATGTCGCAGAACATCCGCCCAGTCGATCCGCCGTCGGCCCAGGGAAGGAGCTCGAACGTGCTGGCGTCGGGGCGGGCAAGCACGTCCGACTCCTGGATGCGGCTGAAACCGTCGATGGCCGATCCGTCGAAGTGCATTCCTTCCTCGAGTGCGGTCTCGAGTTCGGCCGGTGAGATGGCGACCGACTTCAGCTGCCCGAGCACATCGGTGAACCAGAGGCGAATGAGGCGTACGCCCCGCTCCTCGACGGCTCGGAGGACATAGTCGTGTTGGGGGTCACGCGAAGGTTCGTGCTGGGGGGTCACCTCATCAGTGTGAGCCGGATTTCGTCAGATGGAAACGAGCAGATCTGCCAACCAGGTTCGTTTCACACTCCGTTCACATTCGCGCATTGCTCCGGACCAACTACGCTCGGATACTGGCAGAGTTCAGTGCGTCAAAGCAGAATGCCTTTCGCTGGGCCTCTACACGCAACTACCGGAGACAGAGACATCCCATGACATACAGGGCTGAGTACATCTGGATCGACGGCACGGCCCCGACGGCCGAGGTTCGTTCCAAGACAAAGATCCTTCAGGACGGTGAAGAGCCCGGGACCTGGGGTTTCGACGGTTCCAGCACCAATCAGGCCACCGGCGACAACTCCGATGTTGTGCTCATCCCGGTGTTCCAGTGCAAGGATCCGATCCGCGGGGGCGACAACATCCTCGTGCTCTGCGAGACCGCGCTTACCGCCGACCTGTCGTCGCATCCCACCAACACTCGGGCGCTCGCCCGCGCAGCGATGGACAAGTACGGCGACCAGGAGCCGTGGTTCGGCATGGAGCAGGAATACACGATGATCGATCCCCGTACCGGTTGGCCGGCGGGCTTCCCGCCGAACGGGTTCCCGGCCCCGCAGGGCCCGTACTACTGCGGTGTCGGCGCCATCAAGATCCACGGCCGTGACGTTGTCGAGGAGCACACCACGTTGTGCATCGAAGCGGGCCTGAAGATCTCGGGGACCAACGCCGAGGTCATGCCCGGTCAGTGGGAATTCCAGATCGGCCCGGCCGACACCGTCGCGGTGGGGGATCACATGTGGATCGCCCGCTACCTGCTGTATCGCGTCGGAGAAAAGCACGGCCTCGAGATCTCGATCGCGGCCAAGCCGATGCAGGGCGACTGGAACGGCGCCGGCATGCACAGCAATTTCTCGACCAAGGCCATGCGCGAGGGATATGAGCCCATCATCACCGCCTGTGAATCCCTCGGCGCCCCCGGCAAGCCGCTCGAGCACATCCAGGGATACGGCGACGGCATCCAGAACCGCCTGACCGGGGCCCACGAGACCCAGCGGTGGGACACTTTCAGCTACGGCGTCTCCGATCGCGGTGCGTCCATCCGCATCCCTTGGCAGGTCGCCCTCGACCAGAAGGGCTACATCGAGGATCGTCGGCCCAACGCCAATGCCGATCCCTACGTGGTCGCAGCCCTCATCACCAACACCTGCTGCGAGGCGCTCGCCAAGTAGGTTTCGCGACACCGGTTCAGCGTTCTCGATGAGCACCGCCCGAATGGGCGGTGCTCATCCGCGTTCGGGAGGCGCCTCGACGCGGAGCACTCGGCTGATCGCATCGACGACGATGGGCGCGTCGAACCATTCGATCTCGGGCTCGGCGCCGTACTTGTCCATCATGCCCACCCGCCACCCGTCGTCGAACTTGGCCTCCGCCGCCTCGCGGCTCGCCCACCAGTAGACGCCGCCGACTCTCGACCCATCGTCTGATCGCAAATAGGCCTTCCACAACAGGCCAGGAACGTCCAGGTACGAGGCGGCGTTGGCCCCGAAACGGTCTCGGGCCTCGTCGAGGCTGACCGGGGCAGCCGAAGGGAATCGGACGATCGTGACTGTCATCGGTGTAGTCATCACCCACTCTCCCATCTCGGCCGGTCTCTCATCGAACGCTGGTTGCCTCATCACATTGCCCTAACAGAGCAGGTCGATGATGAGGACATCCCCCAAGACAAGCCGGTGCCTGACATCAGGCCCGAACGAAAGGTCACTGAGATGAGCAAGGAATCCAATGACAGCCGGAGCCGAGCCAAGAGCCGGATGAAGCGCTACGGCCTCCCCGCGGGGCTGCTTGCCGGCGGCCTCGCCCTCGGCTCGATGGTCATGCCGATCGGACTGGCGAACGCGCACGATGGTTCGACCACGACCGATTCGGCAGCCGCTGATTCGGCCCCGACCGATTCGACCGCCGGCCCCCGTGGTCACGGTCGCGGTGGTCCGAGGGCGGGTGCCGGGAGTGAGGTGGTGCAGGAGCTTCTGGGTATGACCCATGAGGAGATCCGCGCTGCGTTGGAGGGCGGTCAGACGTTGGCGGAGTTGGCTGAGGCCGAGGGTGTGACGGAGGCTGATCTGGTTGCGGCGTTGGTTGCCGAGGCGACGGAGCGGATCGATGCTGCGGTGGCCGAGGACCGGATCGACGAGGCGAAGGCGGCCGAGCTGAAGGAGGACCTGGAGGCCAGGATCACCGAGCGGGTGACGACCATCCGGGAACGCATGGAAGACGGTGGTCGCGGGCCGGGCGGTGGTCACGGTCGCGGTGGTCCGAGGGGCGGAGCTGCGGGCGAGACCACCACGACCACCGAAGCCTGAGTCCGGGTTCTCCCCCTTCCCCCGACTCGATGATGGACACCCCGGGAACCTCGCCCGGGGTGTCCATCGTTTTCCCAGTACCCTTTGGGTCGCTTCATGAACGTGTCCTCCTCCTCTGAGCGTGTGCCTCGCCGGTCTGTCCGACGTGTGCTGGCGATGATCTTCGTCGTGCTGGCGATGTCGGGCGCCCCGACCTCGAGTGGTGCCCAGAGCTCCGACCGGCTCGATGAGCTGAAGGAGGAGCGACGCCGAGCGCAGGAAGATGCCGCCGCCCAAGCGAGTCAGGTCGACGCGGCAACAGCGGAGGTGGACGAACTCGCGACCGCCCTGCGGGCACTCCAGACCCAGGTCAACGCCGCGCAGGGTCGGCTCGACGAGGCGCAAAGAAATCTGGCCGACGCCGAGGCCAGACTGGACGCCGCCGCGACGGCCGTCGCCGAACAACAGGCAGGCATCGAGGCGCTGAAGGTCCGATTGGCCGAACGAGCCGTCGAGTCGTTCGTCAATCAGGGTGACGACGGCAACATCATCGCCCGCAGCGCGGATCCCAGCGAGGCCGTGCGCATGCAGGCGTTGGTTGCCAACGTCACCCAGAGCGAAGCCGACGTGGTCGAGGCGTTGAAGAGCGCCGAAGAGGACCTGCGTATCCAGCAGCAACTGGCCGACGAGGCCGCGATCGAGGCGTCCGCCCATCGCGACAGTGTTGCGACCGAATTGTCGGGGTTGGAGTCGGCCCGATCGGCCCAGGCGGAGCTGACCGAGCAGGCCGAGATCCGGCTCGACGAAGAACTGCACGAGCTCGCTGCGATCAAGGATCTGGATGCTGAGCTCGCGGCCGAGTACGAGGCAGAGTCCAACCGGTTGGCCGAGGAACTGGCACGCAAGGCGGTGGCGCCCCGGCCCAGCGGCGGTGGTGGCGGGGGCGGGCCCACGGGAGCGCCGGTCGGGGCCGACGAGATCGTCTCGGTCCGGGGCATCCGGGTCCACCAGTCGATCGCGGGCAAGGTCGAGGACATGCTGGCTGCGGCTTCGGCCGATGGTGACAGGCTTGCGGGCAGCGGTTACCGCTCGTCGGACGCGCAGATCGCAGTGCGGCGCAGCAACTGTGGCACGAGCGAGTACGCGATCTGGCAGATGCCGCCGAGCCAGTGTTCGCCCCCGACGGCGCGGCCGGGTTCCTCCCAACACGAGCGGGGGCTGGCCATCGATTTCACCTACAACGGGAGCCTCATTCGCAGCCGCTCGAACGACGGGTTCAAGTGGCTGGCCGCGAACGCCGCGAGCTACGGCCTCCATAACCTGCCGTCCGAGCCGTGGCACTGGTCCACGAACGGGAGCTAGGCCAGTAGGCTCCGGGCGTTCCTGACCTTGGAGGACCCAGATGGCCGATTCCGGCACCGACGCCGGTTCGACGGACGCTCGATTGCTCGATGGCGGCGGCGCACCTTCCCTCCCGTTCGCGGCGTGGGATCGTCGTGAGTTCCCAGGGCGCTTCACCGTCCTGGAGACGGCGCGGCGGGTCGGGCACTACAAGTGGATCGAGATGAAGCTGTTCGAGATCATGGGCGCGTGGTTGGCCTCGGTGCCCGAGCTCGAGGTCAAGTACCGACTCGGCCTGCACTGCTACCAACACGCGTTCCACGCCGAGCTCTGGGCCAAGCGTCTGCCCGAACTACGAGAGATGAACCCGCAACGGTTGACGGCGGCGGCCAACGAGGAGCTGCTCGGCTTCGTGGAGGCGTTGACCCGGGCGAGCGGGGAAGAACAGACGATCGAGAAGCTGGTCGGCCTCTATCGCGTGTTGTTGCCGCAGATCATCGCGACCTACACCTTCCACCTGAACAACTCGGCCACGGTCACCGACGCACCGACGGTGCGAGCACTCGAACTCTGTCTCCGTGACGACATCGAGCAATGGCGAGAGGGTGAGATGCTGTTGCTGTCCCTCCTGGATTCGCCCGCCGCGCTCGATCGGGCCGCTGTCTGTCAACGCGAGCTCGCAGGTCACCTGCTTGCTGCCGGCGGCATCGCTGGCCCGCAGTCGGCCGGCATGTGGTGACCATTGCCTCAAGGCCCGAACGCTTTCGGCCGTAGTACCTCGCGAGATGTATCGCTCGAAGCGCCTCCCGTCAAGGGATGATCCGATTCGATCGGTACACTCACCACGCATTCAGTAGCTGGCGAGGTAGCCTACGGGTGACCAAGCGGGCTCACGATCGGTGTTGGCACCGGTCCCTAGGCACGAGAGGTGGGGATCCTTGGCTAAGGAGAGAGTCGAGCGGGACGAAGAAGATCTCGTCAGGCTGTACCTCACCGACATCGGGCAGTACCCCCTGCTCACCAAGGAGGACGAGGTCCGCCTGGCCCAGGCAATCGAGGCGGGCAAGTCTGCCGCCGAGGAGCTCGAGGCAAATCCTGATGTCGCACCCGGTCGCAAGCGAGATCTGCGCCGCATCATTCGCAAAGGCCGCGAGGCCGAGCGGACCTTCGTGCAGTCGAACCTTCGCTTGGTGGTGTCGATCGCCAAGAAGTACCAGGCCTCCGGCCTGCCCCTCCTGGATCTGATTCAAGAGGGCAATCTCGGGTTGATGCACGCGGTCGAGAAGTTCGACTGGCGCAAAGGCTTCAAGTTCTCCACCTACGCCACCTGGTGGATCCGCCAGGCCATCACCCGCGGCATCGCCAACACCGGGCGCACCATTCGCCTCCCGGTCCACGCCGGCGACACCCTGGCGAGGTTGCAGAAGGCACGTGCTCGCCTCGAGCTGAAGTATGGCCGTCCGGCGACGCTGTCGGAGTTGGCCATCGAGGTCGAGATGAGCGAGGACAAGGTCACCGAAGCCTTGCGCTTCGCGGCCGAGCCGCTGTCGCTCTCGGAGCCGCTGCGCGAAGACGGTGACGCCGAACTCGGCGACGTGGTCGAGGACCGCGGCGCCGACTCACCCTTCGAGGTGGCGGCAACTGCGCTGCTGCCCGAGGAGATCGCCCGTCTGCTGGCCCCGCTCGACGAGCGTGAACGCGAAATCCTGAAGCTTCGCTTCGGGCTCGACCGTGGCGAGCCTCGGACGCTCGAAGAGGTTGGCGAGTGCTTCAACCTCACTCGCGAGCGCATCCGTCAGATTGAGGCCCGCGCCATGTCGAAGCTGCGTCATCCCAGCTCCGACACCGGCGCCCGCGACCTCCTCGCCGTCTAATTCCAGTCGAGCTGTCGGCCGCCCTGGGTGGCCGGCTGTCCGATTGGCTACGCGGCGCCGCCAACGGCGGAGACGAACTCGCTGACGGCCGCGATGATGCGGTCCTGGTCGTAGTCGAGCGTCGCGACATGAAAGCTGTCGGTCAGCGTCAACCGTTGCGGGTCTGGCGAGATCATCGACGCGATGTGATCGCTCGACTCCGGAGGCACGACATGGTCCTGCTCGCTCACGATGATGAGCGTTGGCACGGTGATCCTCGGTAGGTGGTCTTGCAGGTCGACCAAAGCGTCCTGTAGGGACAACAGCGGTCGCAGCGGAGTCTGGTCGTAAGCGACCTCGGGCGTGTCGGGTTTCGCGATGTCACCCCGAATGGCGTCGAGGACTTCGGCGCCGGAGTCGATGAAGGCCTTGACGCCGTCTCGAGTGTCCCGATCGGGCACCGCTGCAGCGTTGATGACGACGATGCCCGCCAGTTCGGGGCGCCGAGCGGCCAGCCAAAGGGTGAGTGTCCCCCCCATCGAGAGACCCACCACGACAACCCGGTCGGTGCGAGCCGCGAGCTGCTCGTAGACCTGATCGACGTGGCTCGACCAGTCGTCGAAGCCGGTCTTGATCATGTCCTCGACCGTGGTGCCATGGCCTGGCAGCAAAGGCAACTCGACCGAATGGCCTTGCGCCGCGAGTGCCTCGGCGATCGGTCGCATCGAGTGCGGGGTCCCGGTGAATCCGTGCACGACGAGCACGCCGGTCGAACCGCCAGGGAACGATGCCGGCTCGCCGCCGGGAAGGATGTCACGCATGGCGGCCGACGCTATCGGCCCGGTACTGTTCGCACCGAAGCGGGGGCACGATGCCTGCGCCGTGAACCTCAGGAGACAAGGTGGCCGAACAGGGTCGGGACGGACAGGGTCAGACGGGGCAGGGCCGAAACGGAATGGTCGTCGCCGGCAAGGTGGCCGTCGTCACCGGAGCAGGCTCGGGAATCGGCCGGGCGCTCGCGCTGCGCTTCGCTGCCGATGGAGCCCGAGCGGTGGTGTGCGCCGACCTTCATGCCGACACTGCGGCCGAGACCGCAACCATGATCGGCGCGAGCTCGAGTGGCTGCTCGGCCTCGTCGGCGGAACTCGATGTCGCCGATGAACGAGCGATCGAGCGTCTCGTCACCGAGACCTTCGAGGCGCACGGCGCCATCGATGTGTTCGTTTCCAATGCGGGCGTCTTCAGA
>JAQCHM010000339.1 GCA_027730885.1 Actinomycetota bacterium
GGTACCAGCGGGGGGGGGGATCTTCGGCCTCGAGCGGGGTTATTGCCTGATGATCGGCGGCGACACCGAACCGGTGCAGCGCCTCGACCCGGTGTTCCGGGCCCTGGCACCGGGCACCACGGACGCCCTGCGCACACGAGGTCGTGACGGCGAGCCGAGTGCCGAGGAACTCGGCTACCTGCACTGCGGCCCGGTCGGGTTCGGCCATTTCGTCAAGATGGTGCACAACGGCATCGAGTACGCGGCCATGGCTGCCTACGCCGAAGGGTTCTCATTGCTGTCCAGGGCCAACGTCGGCGCCGCCGACTCGGTCGGTCACGTCGACGCCGAAACCGCGCCCCTCGGCGACCCGCGCCATTTCCAGTACTACCTCGACGTCTCCGCCATCGCCGAGCTGTGGCGGCGGGGCAGCGTCATCAGTTCGTAGCTGCTCGACCTCACCGCTGCCGCCCTGCACGCCGACCCCGAACTCGCCGGGTTCGCCGGTCGGGTTTCCGACTCGGGTGAGGGCCGGTGGACGGTGCTGGCCGCAGTCGAGTCCGGCACACCGGTACCGACCATCGCCGAAGCGCTCTTCGGCCGCTTCGCCTCGAGGGGCAACAACGAGTTCGCCAACCAGTTGTTGTCGGCCATGCGGGCCGAGTTCGGCGGGCATCACGAGCAAGCCGGCGGTTCGGGGGCAACTCATTGACCGTTGCTTCGACCGCGGCGTCGACCGTCGAGGAGCGTTCGCCGGCCGACGCGCTGGTCCTGTTCGGGATCACCGGCGACCTTGCCCGCAAGAAGCTGTTCGCCTCGCTGTACGCGCTCGAAGCCGCCGACCGACTTCACGTGCCCGTCGTGGGCGTAGCGTCGTCCAGCTGGACCATCGAGGAGCTCCGGGGCAATGCGCGCGAGGCACTCGACGAGGCCGACGTGGCCATCGACGAGGTGGTCTGGGACCGATTCGCCGATCGACTCTGCTACGTATCGGGCGACTATCGGGAAGCCGACACTTTTCGGCGAGTGGCCGCCGCTGTTGGATCGGCCACCTGCCCGGTCTGCTACCTGCCCGGTCTGCTACCTGCCCGGTCTGCTACCTGGCCATTCCTCCTTCGCTGTTCACCGCCGTGGTCGACGGTCTGGCATCGGTCGGCCTGCACCGAGGTCGCGTCGTATTGGAGAGGCCCTTCGGCCGTGACCTGGCGAGTTCCCGCCAGCTCGACGTCTCGGTTCGGGCCCACTACCCCGAGCAACAGATCTACCGCATCGACCATTTCCTGGGCAAGGAGCCGGTCCTCAATCTGCTGGTGTTCCGCTTCGCCAATTCGATCCTCGAGCTGCTGTGGAACCGGCACTACATCCGCCGGGTCACCGTTACCATGGACGAGAGCTTCGGTGTCGAGAGCCGGGGCCGGTTCTACGACGGGGTTGGCGCGTTGCGAGACGTGGTGCAGAACCACTTGCTCGAGATCGTCGGGTTGCTGGCCATGGAGCCGCCGGTGTCCGACAGCGCCGATGCCATGGCCGACGAGATGGTGAAGGTGTTCCGAGCGATGCGACCCGTCGACCCGGCCAAGGTGTGGCGTGGGCAGTACGAGGGGTACCGGGACGAAGTCGGTGTCGATCCTGTTTCGGAGACCGAGACCTACATCTCGCTCGAGACAGAGATCGACTCGTGGCGCTGGGCCGGCGTGCCGTGGTTCATCCGAGCCGGCAAGGGGCTCTCCGAGATGCGGACCGAAGCCGTCATCGAGTTCGTCAGGCCGCCTCGTCCGATGTTCACCGACATGGTCCAGGCGCCCGAGCCCAATCGGCTTCGCCTCGAACTCAAGCCCAACGATCAGATCGTGCTGCAGATGCAAGCCAAACAGCCGGGGGACGGACTGGTCAGCGCGCTGGTCGAGCTCACCGTCGATCATCAGGGCCTCGAGAACGGTCCCGACGCCTACGAGCGTCTGCTCGGTGACGCGCTCGAAGGCGATCGGCGTTTGTTCGCCCGCGGCGACCAGGTTGATCTCGTCTGGCAGGTGGTGCAACCAATTCTCGACGCCCCGCCCGCACTGTCGTTCTACCCGCTCGGGGCGGTGCGCCCCGAAGCGCGGCCGGGACCAACCCTCGGATGATCAGCCCGGCCAAGATCACGGTGGGTATCGACCTCGGGGGCACCCACGTTCGGGTCGCGCTGGTCGACGCTGACGGCACGGTGCTGCTCCGAGAGCGGCGCCGCACGCCGCACGATGACCCTGAGCCGACGATCCTGGTCGAGATGGCCCGGTCGATGCTCGACCGGTCGCGAGTTCAGTTCGGTGACCGAGAGGTCAGTGGTGTCGTGGTCGGGGTGCCCGGGCTCATCGACTACTACGAGGAGCAACTGCTCGGCGCCCCGAACCTGCCGGCTTCGTGGACGTCGGCCTTGAGCGAGTCCTGGCTGAGCGAACGTATCGGCGCGCCGATCGCCCTGGCCAACGACGCCGACCTGGCTGCGGTCGGCGAGGCCAACTTCGGTGCCGGTCGTGGTCTGAGCGATGTCGTCTTCGTCACCATCAGCACCGGAATCGGAGCAGGGACCGTGCTCAACGGTCGGTTGGTGCACGGGCGCTATTCGGCTTGCGAGGTCGGTCACATCGTCATCGACCGTATTGCCGCGGCCAATGGCCGACCCAAGACGGTCGAGGATCTGGGTTCGGGCACCGCATTGGCCCGTCGAGCGGCCGAAGCCGGCTTGGCAGCCGATGGGGCCGAGCTGGCCGCGATGGCGGCACGCGGTTGGAGTGCCCCGCCGATCTCGGGGGCGGCGGGGGAGTGGTCCGGGGTCGAGCCCGACGTCGTGGCCGCTCACGTATGGAGAGAGGCACTGGGGGACGCATCGCTCGGTATCGTCAACCTCTGTTGGCTGATGGCTCCACAGCTTGTCGTGGTAGGAGGGGGCGTGGGAATGAATGCGGAACTCGTGCTCCCCATCATCCGCCAGAGCCTCGCGGCCCACGGTCCGCACTTCCTCGACATCGACGTCACGTCGGCCGTCCTCGGCGATGACGCCGGGTTGGCGGGCGCGGCCGCATGGTGGAAGGCCGTGGGACGTCATGAGTGAAGCCGAGGAGCCGACCCCGCGCATCGAGGTCGTCTCGCCGGCCGAATGGGTTCCGCGGGCGGCCGACGTCTTCGAGTTCGCCATCCGCGGCGCCATCGAGTCGCACGGGCGTTGCGTGATGGCCGTCAGCGGCGGCAACACCCCGGCCGCCGTGTTCGGCGCGTTGGCCCACCGTGACCTGCCGTGGGACAAGGTTGTCATCGTCCAGGTCGATGAACGCCTGGCCGCCATCGGGTCCGACGAACGCAACCTGACCCAGCAGTTGCAGGCTTTCGGCGATCTTCCGCTCCGCTGGTTGGCGTTGCCGATGGCCGAGCCGATCGAAGACGGCATCGCCACCTTCACCGAAGAGCTTCAGGCCGTCGCCGGCTCACCGGCCGTGCTCGACGTCGTGCACCTGGGCCTGGGAGCCGATGGACACACGGCTTCGCTGGTGCCCGGCGACCCCGTGCTCGACGTGGTCGATCGCGACGTCGCCATCACCGGCATGTACCGGGGGCACCGTCGGGTCACGCTCACCCGTCCCGTCCTCGATCGGGCCCGCCTGATCGTGTGGTTGGTGCACGGAGCCTCCAAGGCCCCGGTCCTCGCCCGTCTGCTCGAGCGTGACCCCTCGATTCCCGCCGGCCTCCTCAACCCCCAGCGGTCCATCGTCGTCGCCGACTCGTCTGCAATGCCCAGCGCGTCGCTGTAGCCACGGGTCGGTCGCGAGGATCTCGGGTGAGCGCTTAGACGCCTGCATCGAACCCCGAGCTTGAATCGATCTCGATATCGACCAGTTCGATCGTTGCTTCGTCTCGTTCGCGACACCAAACCACGAACCGGCACCTCAACGTTGGAGCGACCCCGATCAACATGCGAAACCCGTTCGTCGGGTCGATCGGCAGAATGTCCCAGCGTTCCGGAATCGTCTCGGTCAAGAGGATTGCAACGTCCGATAGGAAATCATGCAACGAGGGTTCACCGTTGGGACCCCGCTCGACGCCAAGGCTCCGGTCCAGCTGGTCTTCGGACTCCTCA
>JAQCHM010000340.1 GCA_027730885.1 Actinomycetota bacterium
GGGTGAGCCAGTGACGACGAGACCGAGGTCACGCATGCGGGTCTCATAGTCGGCCCGGCCCACACGCTCGATCTGCTGGGAGATCATCCAGCGATGGCCGAACGGGTCGACCACCGCGCCGTGCCGCGCTCCGTGGGGCTGATCGGCCGGAGGTGAGAGCATTTCTGCGCCGGCGGCAACCGCAGCTGCGAAGACATCGTCGACGTCGTCGACGTCGAGGTGGATGGCAATAGCCGTGCCGGCGAGCGTGCGAGGCGAGATGACCCCCATCTCGGCGAACTCGTCGGAGAGGAAGAACGCAGTCTCGCCGATGCGAAACTCGGCGTGACCGAGCTGGCCGGTCGCTTCGTCCATGACGACCCGCATCATCTCGACCGCGCCGAACGCCGCGGCGTAGAACTCGAGCGCGGCTGGGCCATCGTGCACGGTGAGGTACGGGGTGGCTCGGCTGGACGGTATCTCGCGCTCCTCGGTCGGCTGCTCGCCCAATCGTCTCACAACGTCAGATCGTTTACAGTCGGACCGGAGCCACGAGGGGACCCGATGCACACGAGCCAGGAACAACCGTTGGTGGCCGCGGCCCGAGCGCTGCAACCGCTGGTGCAGCAGCACGCTCCGAGTGCGCAGCAGCTGCGACACGTGCCCGAAGGAGTGGTGCGGGCCATGGCAGCTGCGGGGCTCTACCGCACCGCCGCGCCTGCCTGCTTCGGTGGCGCCGAGGCCGATCCGTTCACGACGATCGAAGTCATCGAAGCCATCAGTCAGGCCGACGGCTCGATCGGGTGGGCGCTGATGATCGGGATCGAGACGGTGGGGATCGGCGGCGCCTTGATGGATCGGGACATGGCGGCCGGTCTCTTCGCCGCGCACCCCGATCTGGTGATGTGCGGTGCATTGAACCCGCAGGGCCGGGCCCGCAAGGTCGACGGTGGTTGGCAGGTCAGTGGCCAGTGGCCGTTCGCCTCCGGGTGCCACCACGCCGACCTCTTCTGGGGTCAGTGCGTGGTTGAGGACGGTGTGGTTGAGAACCGTGTGGTTGAGAACGGTGTGGTCGGGGGGACCCCGAAGCTGATCGAGGTCCTGGTTCCCCGGGCGAGCTACGAGATCGTGGACACCTGGCACGTGAACGGCCTGCGAGGGACCGGGAGTCACGACGTGCGGGTCACGGATCTGTTCGTCCCCGACGAGATGACCACCCAGGTCTCCGGCCAGAAACCCCGGCACGACGGTCCGCTCTATCGCATGCCGCCGTTCACCCGTTTGGCGTACAACAAGGTGGGTGTGGCCACCGGCATCGCCCGATCGGCGTTGGACGCGTTCGTCGAGTTGGCCGAACACAAGCAGCCGCGACTCTCGAGTCGGGCGCTCCGAGAGCGACCTCGAGCCCAGCTCGGCTACGCCCAGGCCGAGGCTGCGTTGCGGGGCGCGAGGGCCTTCGTGTTCGACGCCGTGGGTGACGTGTGGGACACGGTGAACGCTGGTGGTGTGGCCGACCGGCGGCAACGGGCCTTGGTTCGCCTGGCTTGTTCGCACGCGTGCCAAGAGGCGATTCGCGCCGTCGAGTTGGTACACCAGACCGCCGGTACAAGCGCGAACTTCGAGGACTCGCCGATCGGCCAGGCCCGTCGCGATGTGGCGGTCGTGGCCCAACAGTTGATGGTGGCGCCGCAGTTCATCGAGGACGCCGGCCGAGTCCTGCTCGGGCTCGACCCCGCGGAGCTGATCCTGTAGCCCCCGTCCGCTCGCCCTCTCCGGATCGGGAGTGCGTGGGTGCCGTTTTCGGAGCTGGGGCACTCCCGATGCGGGGTGTGGAGGTGCAGACCTAGGCTTCGCGCCATTACCGCAGAACCCGAGGCGAGGAGCCTGCCATGCCCGCGATGACTTCCTACCGCCACGGCGTGCCCGCATGGGTCGACGTGAGTTCCCCCGACGTGGAGGCCACCCTCGACTTCTACCGCTCGGTGTTCGGCTGGGAGGCGACGCCGGACATGGGCCCCGATGCCGGTGGGTATCGGTTCTTCCTGCTCCACGGACAGCCGGTCGCCGGTGCCGGCCCCCTCCAGGATGGACCGCCGTCGTGGACCACCTACATCAACGTGGCCGATCTCGACGACGTGGCCGGCCATGTCGCCGAACTGGGTGGCGCGCTGGTCGTTCCGCCGATGGATCTGCCGAACGACAGCGGTCGTTGCGCCTTCGACTTCGACCCGACCGGCGGTTTCTTCGGGCTCTTCCAGGCCGGAGCCAACCGCTTCGGCGCAGCGTTGGTCAACGAGCCGGGCACGGTCGCCTGGAACGAGTTGAACGTGCGCGACGTGTCGACGGCCACCGCCTTCTACGACGCGCTGATCGGCTGGACCACCTCCGCCATGGATCCGGGCGAGATGGACGGCTACAAGTTGGTCAATGTGTCCGGGCGACCCGTTGCCGGAGTCATGGCCATGGGCGATGACTTCCCGCCCGAGGTGCCAACCAACTGGACGACGTACTTCGCGGTCGCTGACCTGGCCGACACCGTGAACCGCTGCACCGACGCCGGCGGCAGCGTGATCATGCCGGCGTTCGACACCCCCGTCGGCCACCCGTGGACCACGGGCACTTGGTTATCGTACGCGACCGAGGCGCAGTTGTGGGGTGAGTGGATCGAAGCGAACCTGACGGACCGATTACCGGTCAAGGTCGTGGGTCTCGTCATCGCCAATCACTTCGGTCGAGCCTTCGAGCAGGGGATAGAGCGATTCGCCGCCGCCCATCCCGACGTCGTGTCCGAGTTCGTGTCGGTCGGCCACGAACCGATGGACCCGTCGCTGGCGGACGAGATGGGCGTGGTCGCAGGCGAGGACCCCGACGTGTTCATCGCCATGACTGTTGGAAACCCGTGCCTCCCTGCAGTGCAGGAGGCGATGTCGAACGGGTTGAGCGGCATTACCCGGTTCGTGCCGTCGCCCTGCGGAGACCCGATGGGGTTCATGGTCCCGGCCGGCGAAGCAGCCGAGGGGTGGCTCATCGCCCGAGGTGCCATGAAATCGAGCATCGATCCGGCCTTTGCCGCCGATCCGTGGGTCTCGTTCGTCAACCAGACCCTGACCGAAGCGGGGCTGGACGTGAGCGTTCGCTTCTATGGCATCGAGGTGAATGACGGCTGGGTGTTGGTGGAGATCCTGCGGGTCGCGGCCGAATTGGAGGGGGGCTGACTCGCTCCAACTTCATCACTGCGGCCCGCCATGTCACCGGTGTCCACCCCGGCATGTTGGACGGCATCGCCTACGAAATGGACGGCAACAACGACGCGTTCCCGATCGAGGGCTCTCAGTTCGCTCGGTATGACGTGGCCACCTCGTCGTGGATCCCCGAAGGCGATGTCATCGACCTCAACGGCCAAACTCCCAACTGCACGTGGACCCCGTCCGGTTGTAGCTGAGCCAGCGCTTCTGCCGGATGCACGCGTCGGAAGTGACGCGCCCGTCCGGCAGAACGGTCTTCGGTCGACGGAAGCGGAGCGTTAGGATCGGTCGCATGCCGTTGGGTCATCTGGGGTTGAACGTCCACGACCTCGAAGCGTCTCGCGCCTACTACGCCCAGATCATGGGGCCGCTGGGCTTCGAGCTCTTCCTCGACCACCCCGACGAGTTCGCGTACCGGCCGACGGGCGGTAAGCCGGGCACCTTCCTGTTCTTCTACCCCGAGCAGCAGGCGCCGATCGAGCCTTACTCCCGCCACGCGACTGGCCTGCAACATCTGGCGTTCATCGTGCGCTCTCGATCCGACGTGATCGCTGTGCGTGACACGGTCGCCGCCCTCGGCTCCGAGATCGTGCACGAACCCCAAGTCTTCCCGCAGTACCCGCAGCCCTACTTCGCCACCTTCTGGCTCGACCCATCGGGCTTCCTGCTCGAAGCGGTCTGCCACCACGACCGCGACTGACGGCCACCACCGCCTCGAACTGCAGTACAGGCACCGGCAAAAGCCCGGCCCCCGTACTGCAGAACGATCGAGCGTGCGAACTGCAGTACAGGCGCCGCTGAAACCTCGGTCCGTGTACTGCAGAACGAAAGGACGAGCGGGGACAGAGGGCGGGGTACTTTTGGGG
>JAQCHM010000341.1 GCA_027730885.1 Actinomycetota bacterium
AGGGTTACAGCGAGCCGAATGCCGGATCCGACCTGGCGTCGCTGCGGACCCGAGCGGTGCGTGACGGCGACGACTGGGTGATCAACGGTCAGAAGACGTTCTGCACCGCCGGACACTGGTGCAACTGGATGATCATCTTCGCCCGCACCGATCCCGATCCGAGCAAACGCCACCGTGGCATCAGCTGCTTCCTGGCGAACATGGAGAACGAGCCGGCCATCGAGCTCACGCCGCTCAACAACATCGCCGACGGCAGACAGAACGTCGTGTATTTCGACGACCTCCGAGTGCCCGATGCGATGATGCTCGGCGACCTGAACGAAGCCTGGAACCAGGTGTGGTTCCGCCTCGGGGGCGACCCGCTCCCGGTCTTCGATGATGACGATTCGGGCCCGGAGATCGAGTACGAGCCGCCGGTCGACGGTTACGCGTGGGTGCTCGACCAGTTGCTCCAGTACTGCAAAGAGACCCGCCGAGGCGGGCGCGCCCTCATCGACGATCCGAGCGTGCGCGAGCAGCTCACCGAACTCGCCATCGGAGTGGAGGTCGGCAAAGTGATGGGTCTGGAGGGTTTCGACTGCCCGTACGGTGTCCACCTGCACCAGGCGATCACCAAGGAGTTCCAGCCAGAGTTCGGGCAGATCTGTATGGAGATCCTGGGTCCGCTCGGGCTGATCCAGAAGGGCCGGTGGGCACCGCTCGGCGGTGAGATCGACCGTATCTACCGCCGGTCGTTCGGTAACCATGCAGGAGGCACGTCGCAGGTGAAGCGGATGACCGTGGCGACCAGGGTGTTGGGACTGCCCCGATGAAGAGCCAACTCGTAGGAGGACAGCAATGACGATCGACATCGATTTCGCCGACCACCAGGTCCGACTCGGCGAGGCCGTTCGGGAGCTGTTGTCGCGGAGGAACACGCCCGAAGTGATCAGGGAGGTCGAGGCCGGCGGCCGCGGATTCTCTGGAGAACACTGGAACGAGATGGCTGGGCTCGGGTGGCTTGGGATCGACATCCCGGAGCAGTACGGCGGGGCAGGCGCAGGCTTCCTCGACGTGTATCCGTTGTTCGAAGAACTCGGCCGGGCTCTGGTGCTCGGCCCCTATCACGACACTGTCGGCGTCGGGGCGAACCTGGTGCTCGAACTCGGCACGGAGCAGCAGAAGGACGCTTATCTGCCCGGGATCGTCGCAGGCGACTGTATCATGAGCCTGGCGCTGCTGGAGGCTTCGGGGGGTTTCGCTGCCGACGACGTCGAGTTGCGCGCCGACGCCAACTCGGGTGGCGGGCATGTGCTCACCGGCACCAAACTCCTCGTCGGTTGGGCGCTCGATGCCACCACGATAATTGTTCCCGCGCTCAGTCACGAGGGCATCAGCCTGTTCCTCGTCGAGCCCGATGCCGACGGCCTATCGTGTGCCCCGCTCGACAATCTCCCCGCCGATGCGCTCTTTGAGGTTGCCTTCGAGGGCGTCGCCGTCGGTCGCGACGCGTTGCTCGGCTCACTCGGAGGAGGTTGGGAACCGCTGCAGGCGGCGATGATCAGGGGAGCGGTGCTCCAGGCGGGCACGATCGTCGGGGCTGCCCGAACGGTCCTTGAAGTCACCAACCAGTACGCGAAGGATCGTGTCCAGTTCGGGATCCCGATCGGCAAGAACCAGGCGGTGCAGTACATGGTCAGCGACATCCTGATCGACCTGCATCGCGCCGACCTCTTGAACCGACAGGCAGCGTTCCGGATCGATCGTGGGCAACTCCATCGCCGTGAGGCCGCGATCTCGATCGCGTTCGCGAAGCAGGCATCGCGTCACCTCCACCGTCAGGCCCACGAGGCGCACGCGGGCGTCGCGTTCATCGACGAGCACGTGCTCACGCTCTATTCCAAGCACGCCAAGCTCTGGGAGAACCACTTCGGTGATGCGCGCCATTACCGCCAGATGATCGCCGACGTGCTCGCTGGCTGACCGATGACCCACGGTCGGGTCGGATTGCCCTCCGGCGGGTGACGAGCCTGTCCTGTCGCATAGTCTTCACGGGGATACCGGAGGGGCAGATGGGCATTTTCGAGGGACAGGTCGCGATCGTCACGGGCGGTGGCGGCGGTGTGGGACGGGCCACGGCATGGCGGTTGACGGCCGAGGGTGCGTCGGTCGTCGTCGCCGATATCGACGAGGCTGCCGCTCGGGCGACCGTCGAGATCATCGGCGAGGCGGGCGGTATCGCCATCGCGAGCCTGAGCGATGTTGCCGATGAGGCGTCGGTGAAGGCGATGGTCGCCACCGCCGTCGATACGTTTGGTCGTTTGGATCTGCTACATAACAACGCCGTGCTGCAAGGTCTCGCCGACGGCGACGTCACCGAACTCGATGTCGACGTGTTCGACCGGAAGATGGCGGTGAACGCACGCGGGGTGATGCTCGGCTGCAAGCACGCAATCCCTGCGTTGCGAGCGGGAGGCGGTGGAGCGATCGTCAACATGGCGTCCGTGTCGGGCCTCGTCGGCACCGACGAGAACCTTGCGTACGGCACCTCGAAAGCGGCGATCATCGGGATGACGCGCTACGTAGCGTCGATGGTCGGCAAGGACGGCATTCGCTGCAATGCGATTGCTCCCGGCCTCATCATGACCGCGCGACTCGAGGCGCATCTGTCAGCCGAACGCGTTGCGATGTACGCGGCTGAGCGGCTGCTGCCGTGGCCCGCGGACCCGAACGACATCGCCGGCGTCGTCGCGTTCTTGGCCAGCGACGCCGGCCGCTGCATCACCGGACAAACCATCGTGGTCGACTGCGGCACAACCGCACACCGTCCCCGTCACGCGATCAAGGCATGGGAGTCATCTCTGCGCGATGCGACGTCGGCGGCTGACGAGATCACGACCTAAACTTTGAGCGTGACGGAGCACCGCCTGGGGCGTTGCTCGGCGGGTCAGGTGGCGACGAGGAGCGACCGTAGGTTCTCGCGCATGACCTTGCGCACGTCACCGGTACCAAGGCCGCCCAGAGCATTGGCAAAGTCGGTCGGAGTGGCGAGCGCGTCGTAGTGAGGGAAGTCGGACCCGGCCACGATCGTCTCGACCGGGATGTGCTCGGCCAGCTGTGCGATCGGATCGTCCCAGTGCGGCGTCACCGCTACACACCGATGGAACGCTTCCACCGGGTCTTCCGGCAGTCCGGAACGCGAACCGTAGCGTCGGAACAAGTCGAGCAGACGGGGCACCCAGTCGGACCCGTTCTCGACGGACAGGAGCCGGAGCTTCGGATGGCGCGTAAGCGCACCGTGCCACGTCATCGCCGCGAAGAAGTCAGAGATCGCTCGTCCGTCGTTGATCAGCGAGTCGAGCGTCTGGTTCTTGAACGGCTTCCACGTGTAGTTGCCGGTCAGGTCACCTGAGTAGCGGTTGTAGCCGGTGGCGGCGATGTGGGCGCACACGAGCACGCCGGCTTCAGCGCATCGCCCCCAGAACCCGTCGAACATCGGGTCGCCCGGCGACCGGTAGCCCGCGGCGGTCAGGACGGGGCCGGAACCGAGCATGATCGCCCGGCAGCCGTTGCCGATCGCCCAATCGAGCATGCGTTCTGCATCCGTGGGGTCAGACAGCGTGATCATCGGTGTGGCGAAAATGCGGTCGTGGTACGCGAAGCCCCATTCCTCTTCGAGCCAGCGGTTGTAGGCCCAGAGAATGGTCCGATGGAACTCGATATCGTCGCCGACGACCTCCTCGAGTCCCGACGCCATCGTCGGGAACATCAGCGACGCCTCGATGCCCTGGCTGTCGAACGTGGCGAGGCGGGCGTCTCGGTCTTGGTACTCGGGGTGGTCGGCGAGAGGTTCGACCTTGCGGCGGTCGAGGGCCCCGGCGACGGCCACCGGGTCGAACGTGGGGTTCGGGATGAAGTCCCACACCTTTCCCCCCACGACCACGTGTTGGCGGCCACGCTCGTCGGTGATCCAATACACGTCGCGAGAGCGATCGGCAGGGAGGTGGCGCGTGAAGGCGTCGCGGCCCTCATACAGGTGGTTGTCGGCGTCGTACATCAAGTAGTCGAGCATTTGAGTTTCCTCTCCGGTGGTGGCCAGG
>JAQCHM010000342.1 GCA_027730885.1 Actinomycetota bacterium
CGACGACGGTGGGTCGACGGGTCAAGGCAGCGCCGGCGATCCCGATCTCCTCTACATCGACCTTCACCTCGTGCACGAGGTCACCTCACCCCAGGCGTTCGACGGTCTGCGCCTTGCCGGGCGCAAGGTGCGTCGCCCGGAACTGACCGTCGCCACCGAGGATCACAACGTCCCGACCGAGAACATAGATCAACCCATCGCCGACGCCATCAGTGCGAAACAGATCGAGGTCATGCGGGCCAACGCAGCCGAGTTCGGCATCACCCTGCATCCGATGGGTTCGCCGGGTCAGGGCATCGTCCACGTCATCGGACCCGAGCAGGGCCTCACCCAGCCGGGCATGACCGTGGTCTGCGGAGACTCGCACACCGCAACCCACGGGGCCTTCGGGGCATTGGCGTTCGGCATCGGGACCAGCGAGGTCGAGCACGTGCTCGCCACCCAAACCCTCCCCCAGACGCGACCGAAGACCATGGCCATCACCGTCGATGGCACCCTGCCCGAAGGCTCGACCGCCAAGGACATCATCCTCGCCATCATCGGCCGCATCGGCACCGGAGGCGGAATCGGCCATGTGATCGAGTACCGGGGTGAGGCCATCCGCGCGCTGTCGATGGAAGGCCGAATGACCGTGTGCAACATGTCGATCGAGGCCGGGGCCAAGGCAGGCATGATCGCACCGGACGAGGTGACCTTTGCCTATCTCGAGGGTCGTGAGCATGCCCCCAAGGGTGCCGACTGGGATGCCGCCGTGGCGTACTGGCGCACCTTGCCAACCGACCCCGATGCAACGTTCGACGCCGAGATCGTCCTGGACGCCGCGGCCATCGGACCTCAAGTCACGTGGGGCACCAACCCTGGTCAGGTCGCCGCTCTCGCCGGGCGTGTGCCCGATCCCGCCGGCTTCGATGATGCTGCCGCCGTCGACGCCGCCACTCGAGCCCTCGCCTATATGGGGCTCGAAGCCAACACCCCGTTCAAGGACATCAAGGTCGACACCGTCTTCATCGGTAGTTGCACCAACAGCCGCATCGAGGATCTGCGGGCCGCAGCCAAGGTCGCCGAGGGCCGCAAGGTGGCAGAGGGCATGCGCACCCTCGTCGTTCCCGGTTCGTTCGCGGTGAAGCGCCAGGCCGAGGCCGAAGGGCTGCACCGGATCTTCATCGATGCGGGTTTCGACTGGCGAGAGCCGGGTTGCTCCATGTGTCTGGCCATGAATCCCGACAAGCTGGCCCCGGGTGAGCGTTCGGCCTCGACCAGCAACCGGAACTTCGAAGGCCGCCAAGGCCGTGGCGGTCGGACCCATCTCGTTTCGCCCGAGGTCGCTGCGGCCACCGCCATCGTCGGTCGGTTCGCCACGCCGGCCGACCTCTGATCCCTCCTCGTGACCCCGAGCTCTGAAAGTCAGGTAATCCCATGAAGGCAGTCCGAGTCGTCACCGGCCGAGCCGTCCCGCTCGATCGCTCCGACGTCGACACCGACCAGATCATCCCGTCCGACTGGCTGAAGCAGGTCGAACGAACCGGCTTCGAGAAGGGCTTGTTCTCGGAGTGGCGTGACGATCCCGCATTCGTGCTCAACGAGGAACGCTTCTCCGGCGCGTCCATTCTCATCGCCGGCCCCAATTTCGGTGTCGGGTCCAGCCGAGAGCACGCAGTGTGGGCCATCCAGCAGTTCGGGTTCGAAGCGGTCATCACCTCTCGATTCGGCGACATCTTCCGCAACAATTCGACCAAGAACGGCTTGATCCCTGTCGTCGTGTCCCCCGACGTCGCCCGGCAACTGCTCGACGCGGTCGACGCCGACCCCAATCTCGAGATCACGATCGACGTCGAGCGTCGGCTCGTCGAGGTCCCCGAGCTCGGGCTCTCGGTCGAGTTTCCGATGGACTCCGCCACCCAGGAGCGATTCCTCCAGGGACTCGACGACATCGGCATCACCCTGCGGAGCGTCGATGACATCGGATCGTTCGAGACCACACGCGCCGGATGGCTTCCCACCGCATGAGGTGACGCTCATTACGAATTGGTGACAGAGAGGTCATCGCGGAACCGGCTTCTGCCGATGGTTCGTCAGAGCAGCACTCATCACTCGACGACTCCAGGGGTCCAGGACATGCGCACCTCTAGGACCGTTCCCGCCAAGGCCTTCGCCGGCCTTCTGGCCTTTGCCCTCGGCACAGCCGCCTGTACCGGGTCGGGGACCCCGGGGACATCCGGTGGGGTCACCGACCTCGATGGCGATGAGCTGACCCTCACCTCCGGGCTCCAGACCGTCGGCGACTGCGACGCGCTGCTCGGCCGCTTGACCGAGGAAGGCGTCGAACGCGTCGGGCCCTACGGCTTCGGCCAGGGCGGCCCCGTCATCATGGAAGACATGTTGACTGCCGAGAGCAGCGGGGGCGCCGAACGCAACACGGCCGTGGCAGAGGCGGGAGCCGCGGACGGCGCGGCGGCACCAGCCGAGGGCGGCGACTTCACCGGCACCAACGTCCAGGAGGCCGGCGTGGACGAGCCCGACCTGGTCAAGACCGACGGGACACGCATGGTTGTCACCGCCGGCGGCAAACTCCGGATCCTCGACGTCTCCGGCGCAACGCCGACGCTGGTCCGGACCGTCGAGTTGCCGGCCGACCAATGGGCGACCGACCTCTTCCTCATCGGAGACCGTGTCTTGCTGACGACCAGCGGCTGGACCGAGGTGGCCTTCTCCTCCCGCGACGCGATGCCACGTTGGGGCGGCACGCCGACGACTCGGATCATCGAAGTGGACCTCTCGACCGGAACCATCGGACGCATCCTCGAATTCGAGGGCAGCCAACTGTCCGCCCGCGAGATCGACGGGACGATCCGCTTCGTTCTCAGCGCCTCAATGGGCCAGTTCCCCTTCCTCTTCCCGTCCAACCCCGAAGCCGAGGAGTCGGCCAAGATGGCCAACCAGGACTTACTGCGCAAGAGCACGATCGACCAGTGGCTGCCGTCCTATCGGCTGCTCGAGGACGGGAACGTCGTCGAGCAGGGACGGCTCGTCGGCTGCGAACGATTCCATCTGCCGGGGGAGTTCTCAGGCTTCGGGACGGTTGCCGTGCTCACGGTTGACGCCGACGCCGGCCTCGATCCCGTCGACGCTCTCGACGTCCTCACCGACGGCCAAACCGTCTATGCCTCGAGCAGCCGACTCACCGTGGCCACCCAGCGCTGGCCCGAGTACGCCAACGACGGGACGCTCATCCGAGACGAAAGCTTCTCGGCCGGGCTGCACAGCTTCGACATCTCGGACCCGTCGACTGCCGCTTCCACCGGTTCAGGCACGGTGCGAGGCCATCTGCTGAGCCAGTACAGCATGTCGGAGTACGAGGGCTACCTTCGAGTGGCAACCACCGACGGTTCGCCGTGGGGATCGAGTGAGACCTCGAAGAGTTTCGTAACCGTGTTCGAGGAACGGGACGGCGCGCTGAACCAGGTCGGCCAGGTCGGCGGCCTGGGCAAGACCGAGCAGATCTTCGCCGTCCGGTTTCTCGGTCCTCAGGCCTTCGTCGTCACCTTCCGCCAGACCGATCCGCTCTACTCGGTCGATCTTGCCGACCCCACCAACCCGAAGGTGGTCGGTGAACTCAAGATCCCGGGGTACTCCGCCTACCTCCATCCCGTCGGCGATGGCACCCTGATCGGGGTCGGCCAGGACGCGAACGAGCAGGGTTCGACCCTCGGCGCCCAGATCTCGGTCTTCGACGTGAAGGATCCCGCCAACCCCCTGCGGCTGTCCCAACTGGCGCTGGGCGCAAACTCCTACAGCGCAGTGGTGGGCGATCCTCGGGCCTTCAATTGGCTGGCCGACGACCGCCTGGCCTTGGTGCCGATCTCGTGGTGGGGCTCGGACGAGGACACCCAGACCGGTGACAGCGGGAGTTCCGCCGTGCTGGTCAAGGTCAACGAGGACGGATCGCTGACCGAACTCGGCGACATCGGTCACCCGACCACCGAACAGTGCGAGATCGGCATTGTGGAGGAGCGCACCGAGGGCGGTGACGGTGAAACAAGCGCATCGTCCACCGGCA
>JAQCHM010000343.1 GCA_027730885.1 Actinomycetota bacterium
TCGCAGAACCTCACCCAGAGGTGGGTCCAGGGTGCGGCGATGTTCAGGTATCCATCGGACGTGGCGTACATGCCCATCGGCAGGTTCGTCGGGTGATCGTTGCCTGCCTGGGGCGGAACGACTCGGTTCACGGTCCAGCGCGCGGCTTGGAAGTCGAGCATGCCGATCATCGATTCCAGCAGCGAAGTGTGCACCCAACGCCCGGTACCGGTGCGCTCCCGCTCGTGCAGCGCGACCAGGATCCCGACGGCCAGCTGCAATCCGGCGGTGACGTCGGAGATGGCGACTCCGGCCCGGACCGGCCCCTGGCCGGGGATGCCGGTGACGCTCATCATGCCGCCGAGACCCTGGGCGATCTGGTCGACGCCTCCGCGTTCGGCGTACGGGCCGCTCTGGCCGAAGCCCGATACCGAGCCCAGCACCAGCCGAGGATTGAGGGCGTGGAGAGTTTCCCAGTCGAATCCCAATCGGTACTTGACCGGCGTGCGCATGTTCTCGACGAGGACATCGGCCCGAGCAGCCAGACGATGCAGGACCGCTCGGCCCTGGGCAGTCTTCAGATCGAGCGCGAGACTTCGCTTGTTGCGGTGCAGGTTGAGGTAGTCCGCTGAGGTGTGGCTCTCGTCGGATTCGCCGCCGCCACGTCCGGGTGGCTGCTCGATGCGCACCACGTCAGCGCCCCAGTCGGCCAGCTGGCGAACGGCGGTCGGGCCGGCGCGGGCGACGGTGATGTCGATGACGATCAGGTCGCTCAGCGGGAGGTCCCCCATCAGTCGGGGCGCTCGGTGGTACGGCGTTCGAGTTCCAGCCACGGATCGAGCCCACACAGTTCGACCAGCTCGTGGTGAAGTTTCATACCGCCGGCGTCGAACCCGCTCTTGCCCTCGGTCTGGAAGCGTCGGTAGGCCTCACGGGTGTGCCTCACGGCCAGTCCCTGGGCCGTGAACGAGTCGATGATGAGCTTCCAGCCGAGGTCGGCCCACTCTGCAGGGGTGTGGTGATCGAGGCCGGTGATGGTGGAGAGCGGTATGTCCGCGATCCGATCGGCGATCGGCCCGAGCTCGGCGTCGCGACAGATCGCCATGACGATGTCGGCCCCTGCGTCCCGATAGGCCTCGAGGCGAGCGATACCGGACTCGAAGTCCTCGTTCCGAAAGCCGCCAGTTCGGGCGATGATCAGGAAGTCCGGGTCGGTGCGAGCGGCGACGGCCGCTTCGATCTTGTCGACCATGTCCTGGGTCGAGACGAGGTGTTCGACACCGACGTGGTGGTGTAAGCGCTTGGGCGAGACTTGGTCCTCGTACTCAACGGCGACCGCACCGGTGGCTTGGAAGAGCGAGGTGGCCCGTGCGACGTGCACGGGATCGCCGAACCCGACGCCGCCGTCGACGATGAGCGGCAGGGCTGATCGGGCGGTGATGCGGCCGGCGACGTCGGCGATCTCGGTGAAGGTCAGTAGCGCCTCGCCTACCGCGTATTGGAACCCGAGGGCTCCTCCGCTCAGGTAACCGGCAGGGAAGCCGGCATCCTCGATGAGACGAGCATTGAGCGGATCGAGGGCCAGCGGCGCGAACACGGGCGCGGCCGCCTCGAGAGCGGCCCGGAAACGGAGGCGAGGTCGATCGTTCACAGCCCCCGAACCTACTACCCCCCCGCAACCCCCGAAATTTGAAGCGAAAGCCACGCCCGACGTGGAAAACGCTGCACAGAACGCTTGAGTCGGGTCGGGTGATGGGCAAGGCTGGGCCTCATGGCAACAGACGAACTGACCATCCGGGGCCGTGTCGCCGTCGTCGGGGTGGGCGAGAGCGTGTACTACAAACGGGCGCAGTCGCCTGAACCCGAGTTCAAGCTGGTGTTACGGGCCATCTTGGCTGCGTGCGCCGACGCCGGAATCGACCCGTCGCGAGTCGACGGGTTCTGCTCCTACAGCAATGATCGCAATCTCCCCGCCCGCATCGCCAACGCCCTCGGCTCGCCCGAGATTCGCTTCTCGAACATGCAGTGGGGATCCGGCGGCGGCGGCGCGGCAGCCGCCATCGGCAACGCTTCGGCCGCAGTGGCCGCGGGTTTCGCGCAATGCGTCGTTGCCTTTCGGGGCCTGGCTCAAGGTCAGTTCGGGCGCTTCGGCGCCGGACCTCGAAGTAACACGATCAGCGGGCAGGGTGCATTCACCGTTCCTTACGGCGTGATGTCACCGGCCCAGACCTACGCCATGCGTACCACCCGCCTGATGTATGAACACGGCATCGACGGCTCGACCATGCGCGCGGTCGCGATGGCCGCGTACCACCACGCGCAGAGCAACCCTCGGGCTGTGATGTACGGCCGTCCGCTCGACGAGAAGGGCTACGACGAGGCTCGTTGGATCGTCGAACCGTTCCGCCTCTACGACTTGTGCCTCGAGAACGACGGCGCCGCCGCCGTCATCGTCATGTCGGCTGAAGCGGCTCGGGATCTCACGCCGAATCCGGTGTACCCGCTCGCAGTACAGCAGGGCGGTGGTCATCGCTCCGGCGCCAGCGTGCACAACCAGACCGACTACGTGACGTCGAGTTTCAAGACCGTCGTTCCTCACCTGTACGGGCAGGCCAAGGTCGGACCCGAGGACATCGACGTCGTCCAGTCCTACGAGAACTTCACCGGCGCGGTGGTCATGAGCCTGATCGAGCACGGCCTGTGCACCTACGAGAACGCCAACGAGGTGCTCACGTTCGAGAACCTCATCTCTCCGACGGGGAAGCTGCCACTCAACACGAGCGGCGGCAACCTGGCCGAGTGCTACATGCACGGCCTCGGCCTCCAGATCGAGGCCATCCGCCAGATCCGGGGAGAGTCCACCAGCCAAGTCCCCAATGCGAGGGTGGCACTGGCCAACGCCGGGCCGATGGTCGAGGTCGCCAGCACCGCCATCTACGGAAACCAGGAGGCGCTCGGATGAGCGAGTCGAAGCGTTCCGACGCGAAGAGCACCCAGGAGGCCTATCTGCATGCCGGTCTCCCGGCGCCGACGCCCGCACGAGACGGACTGGACAAGCCGTACTGGGACGGGACCCGACGCCATGAACTGTGGGTCCAGCGGTGCGACGATTGCGGCACCCACCAGTGGGGCCCGGAGTGGATGTGCCATCGCTGTCGCTCGTTCGAAGTCGGGTGGGTTCAGGTGGCCGCCGAGGGCGTCATCTACTCGTGGGAGCGGCCGCATCATTCGGTGCATCCTGCACTCGCCGGGCAGGGCCCCTATCTGGTCGTGCTGGTCGAACTACCGCACGCCGACCGGTTGCGCATGGTCGGCAACCTCCTGGGCGACCCGATGCAAGATGTCGAGATCGGCGCCCGGGTGCAGGCCGTGTTCGAGGACCACGACGACGGCGAGCGCTCGTTCACCCTCGTGCAGTGGTCGGTGCCCGCAGGCTGAGGTTGTTGCAGGCGTCGCAGACCGATTCGGGGATGACGCCCGCCGCCATCAGCCGACCGAAGATCACACAACCCAGGCAGAATCCGAACGCGGCCTCGGCGAACGCCGCGGCCGTAATGGCGCCGATGACGATCTGGGGAGCGCTGACGAGGCCCGCGAGGTGAAGGGCAGCGCCGAGGCTGGAAAGCGCGGCACCGATGCCTTGGGCGAATCGCTTGGGCGGTCCAGGCGCCAATCGTACCGGAAGGCCCCGCCATGGGCCTCTGGCGGGGGCGACGATCTTGGTTGCGAACAAGCCGAGGGGCGAGAAGCGAGGCCCGGCCAGCACCCTGGCCCAGAATCCGTAGACGAGAGGGAGCAGCAGCCAGCCGGATCCGGTGACCACGTACGTGGCGGTGAGAGCAACGACGCCGGTGGCAACGGTGCGCGCCGCGTAATCGTTGACGATGGCGGGGAACGTGATGAGGGGTTGCGGAAAGCGCGTGGCGGGCGAGGTGAGGGCCATGATCCAACTATAACCGACTAAGTTGATCAACAATTCTAAGATTCGGTCCGAAGCTAGGATCATCCGCATGGTTTCTTCGGATCCGCCGTATCCCCGGGACTGGGAAACCGACGCCCTCCTCACCGATGGCT
>JAQCHM010000344.1 GCA_027730885.1 Actinomycetota bacterium
TGTCCTACAAGGGAGGTCACGCCGGGTTCGCCCAGGTCCTCGACGACTCCCGTCTCGCGTTCCCCAGCTACGACGGGAACGGGATGTACCGATCGCTCGGCAACATCGTCGACAACCCGAGGGTCGGCATCCTGTTCTGCAACTTCGACAAGCCGTGGCGCATCAGGATCAAAGGTCTGGCCCGACTGGTCGACGACCCTGCGTCCCTTGAACGGTGGCCTGGGGCCGAGCTGGCAGTCGAGGTCACAGCCGAGACGGTGTTCCCCAACTGTGGCCGCTACATCCACCGCTCCGACGAGGAACCGAGCATCTACCTACCGGCCGAGGGCTACAACCCACCCGAGCCCGGATGGAAGTCACTCGAAGCCTTCGCTGACCATCTGCCACAGCGTTGATCAAAACAGCGTTGATCAAACACAGGTCAGCCGGGCGTAATCGAATGGTGGCGTTCGGTGAAGTGCCGCGGCTTGTTCTGCGCCAGACCGAAGCGGCGGACGAGGTCCTCACGCAGCGACTCGGGCTCGACGATCGCGTCGATCACCAGGTCTGCTGCAAGCCGTAGAAGATCGACATCGGCCTCGTACTCGGCTCGGCGAGCGGCCACGAACGCGGCCCGTTCATCGGCGTCGGCGATCGACTGGATCTTGTTGTAGAACACCGCATTCACTGCCGGCTCGGGCCCCATGACCGCGATCTGGGCCGTTGGCAGTGCGAGCGTGGCCTCGGGCTCGAAGGCAGGCCCGCACATCGCATAGAGACCGGCGCCATAGCACTTGCGCAGTACGACACAGATCTTCGGAACGGTGGCCTCTGATACCGCCGAGATCATCTTGGCGCCATGACGGATGATGCCCTCTCGCTCGACCTGGGTGCCGATCATGAAGCCGGGTACGTCGGCGAGGAAGACGAGCGGCAGGTTGAAGGCGTTGCACAGGTTGATGAAGCGAGCCGCCTTGTCCGACGTGTCGGTGAACAGCACCCCGCCCTTCACTGCCGGGTTGTTGGCAACGATCCCGATCGGATTGCCCTCGAGACGACCGAAGCCGACGACGAGTTCGGGCGCGAACAGCGGCTTGATCTCGAAGAACGAGTCGTCGTCGATGATGCCGTCGATCACCCGATGTACGTCGTAGCCGAGCTTGTCGTCGGAGGGAACCACGCCGGTGACCAACGGCGCCGACGGCTGGTCCCACGGCTCCCACGGTGGAGGCTGACGGAAGTTCGAAGGGAGGTAGGAGAGGTACAGCCGAGCGAGGTCGATGGCGGCTGCGTCGTCGGCAACCATGTTGTCGCCGCAGCCCGATTCGGTCACGTGCATCCGCGCGCCGCCCATTTCCTCCAACGACACCACTTCGCCGATGACCTCCTCCGCCATGCGGGGCGACCCGAGATACATCGAGGCATTGCCCTCGACCATGAAGACGACGTCACAGAACGCCGGGATGTACGCACCGCCGGCGGCCGACGGGCCGAACAGGCAACAGACCTGGGGCACGCGGCCGGACAGCCGGACCTGGTTGTAGAAGATGCGGCCGGCGCCACGGCGCCCCGGGAACAGATCGACCTGGTCGGTGATGCGAGCCCCGGCGGAATCGACGAGCCAAGCGATCGGCAGTTCCTCCTTCAGGGCCAACTCGGTGAGCCGGACGATCTTCTCGACCGTACGGGCTCCCCACGAGCCGGCCTTCACGGTCGGGTCGTTGGCCATGATGCAGATCGGCCGCCCGTCGACCAGCGCACGGCCGGTCACGACACCGTCGGCGGGAAGATCGTCGGATGGCGCGACCGCATTGGCCAAGAGGCCGTCCTCGACGAAGGTGCCGGCGTCGATCAGCAGATTGATGCGGTCCCTGACGAACAGCTTGTTCTGTTGGGCTAGTTTCGAACCCTGAGTGTCAAGGTTTCCCAGCGCGGCGCGCTCCATGGCTGTTCGAAGACGGGCAGCAGCATCGACCAAGTCTGTCATGGCCCCATCCTGCCTGATTTTCCCGCCAACCAGGATTTTCGGTCGGCGAGGGAACCGTTCGGTCCATCGGTGGTCGTGGTCGAAGGGATCGCGCTCGACATTGTGTACGGGCCCGACGGGGCGGACGGCAATGCGGAGTCAGCGACGGCTGTCGCCCGGATGTTCGTTGTCAAGACGGGCTGACCATGCAGACCGGGGAACCAATCAGGCGGTCTCGGTGATCTGATCCTGGAGGCCGAGTTGGTCGATGGCATCGTCACGGAGTTTGAACTTCTGAATCTTGCCCGTGACCGTCATCGGGAACTCGTTGGTGAGGCGCACGTAGCGGGGAATCTTGTAGTGGGCGATCTTGCCGGCCGCGAACTCGCGGACCTCCTCGACGGTGAGGTCGGCACCGTCCTCGGTCTGGACCCAGGCCATCACCTCTTCGCCGTAACGGCGGTCCGGGACACCGATCACCTGGACGTCACGAATCCGGGGATGGCCGTAGAGGAACTCCTCGACTTCGCGGGGGTACACGTTCTCGCCGCCGCGAATGATCATGTCCTTGATGCGACCGACGATGTTGACATAGCCCTCGTCGTCCATCGTGGCGAGGTCGCCGGTGTGCATCCAGCCATCGCTGTCGATGGCCTCGGCCGTGCGGGCGGGATCGTTCCAGTAACCGACCATGACCGAATAGCCGCGGGTGCAGAACTCACCCGTTGCCCCGCGTGGCACCATGTCCCCGGTCTCGGAGTCGACGATCTTCACCTCGACGTGCGGCTGCACCCGGCCGACGGTCGACACCCGCTTGTCCAGCGGATCATCGGTGGCGGTTTGGGTACTGACCGGCGAGGTCTCGGTCATGCCGTAGGCGATGGTGACCTCGTGCATGTGCATCTGGTCGACGCACTGCTTCATGACCTCGATCGGGCAACTCGCGCCCGCCATGATGCCCGTACGGAGTGACGAGAGATCGAAACTCGAGAAGCTGGGCTCTGCGAGCTGAGCGATGAACATGGTGGGAACGCCGTAGAGGCTGGTGCACCCTTCTTCGGCCACTGCTCGGAGGGTCGCCACCGGGTCGAAGCCGTCGTTGGGGACGACCTCGCAGGCTCCATGCGTCATGCAGCCGAGCGTGCCCATCACCATGCCGAAGCAGTGGTAGAATGGGACGGGCACGCACACTCGGTCAGTGCTGGTGTAGCCACAGGCCGCCCCGACGAAGTAGCCGTTGTTGAGGATGTTGACGTGGCTGAGCGTCGCCCCCTTTGGATAACCGGTGGTTCCCGACGTGTACTGGATGTTGATCGGATCCGACGGTGCAAGCGATCGTTCGATCTCGGCAACAGTCTCGGAGGAGACCGAAGCCGCGTCGGCCAGGAGACGGTCCCAATCCTCGGTGCCGATGAAGACCGTCTGCTCGAGACTCGGGACGTCGTCGCGGACCTCTTTCACCATGGTCACGTAATCGCTGGTCTTGAACTCGATGGCCGACACCAGGGCCCTGCATCCCGACTGGTTCAGCGCGTACTGGAGTTCATGGGTCCGGTACGCCGGGTTGATGTTGACGAGGATCACGCCGATCCGCGCCGTTGCGTACTGGACCAACACCCACTCGTGGCAATTGGGAGCCCACATGCCGATGCGGTCGCCCTTGACGAACCCGCGGGCAACGAGGGCACGCGCCACCTCGTCGACCCGATCCCACAGTTCCTGGTAGGTCCAGCGAATGCCCTGATGCCTGACGATAAGGGCTTCGTTGGCCCCAAATCGACCAACCGTCTCGGCCAGTTTTGCCCCGATGGTCAGCTGCATGAGCGCGGGCTCGGTGGCTCCCACGGCGTGGCTGAGGTGAGGGACGTTCGTGTCGGCGGGCGGTGGCGCAGCTGTCATGACCCAAGCCTAACTCACCCCTGTTGGGCCAGGTTCCTGGCGGCGTCCTGCGCTCCTTGCATCCGTCCGCGCAGCTCCTGGGTGAACGAACGGAGCTCGTCCCGGTTGGGCCGCTTCCCGTTGACGCCCATCGGTGGCTCCAGGGGTTCGCCGACGAAGACGCCGACACGTGAAC
>JAQCHM010000345.1 GCA_027730885.1 Actinomycetota bacterium
GCCATCGGCCTGTTCGGCGATGGCTTCGACGCCGAGTACGGCGGGCATGGCCAACGCGACGCGCTCATGCGCCTGGTGTTGATGTGGGAGCTGTCGATGTCGGGCTCCGGTGGGGTCGTCGCCGCCCTCTTCTCGAACTACATCGGTCTCCCACCCATCCAGAAGTTTGGGACCGACGAGATCAAGGCCGAGGTCATCGCTCCCTGCCAAGTCGGCGACAAGATCGGCGCCCTCGCCATCACCGAGCCATCGGGGGGCTCTGACGTCGCTCGCATCCGCACCACGGCGGTCCGCGACGGCGACGACTTCGTGGTCAACGGATCCAAGACCTTCATCACCTCAGGTATGCGCGCCGACTATTTCACCGCCGCGGTGCGGACCGGGGGCGAGGGCCCCGCAGGCATCTCGATGCTCGTGATCCCGGCTGACCTCCCCGGCGTCGGGCGCACCAAGCTCGACAAGATGGGCTGGCTCGCCTCTGACACCGCGACCCTCTACTTCGACGACGTGCGAGTGCCGGCCCGCTACCTGCTCGGTCAGGAGAACGCCGGGTTCGGGATGATCGTGAACAACTTCAACGCCGAACGAATGGACCTCGCGGTCCAGTCGATCGCGTTCTCCCGGGTCTGCTACAACGAAGCCCTGGCCTGGGCCAAGGAACGTCAGACCTTCGGCAAGCGCTTGGCCGACCACCAGGTGATCCGCCACAAGCTGGTCGAGATGGACCGCGCGATCAACGCCCATCAGGCGTGGCTCGAGCTGCTTTCCTGGCGGCTCAACCAGGGCGACGACCCCGTCGCCGAGATCGCCGAAGCCAAGGTGGGCGTCACCTTCGAGCTGTGCGCCCGCGAGGCCGCACAGATTCTCGGTGGAGCGAGCTTCCTCCGTGGGGACACCGTCGAGCGCCTCTACCGCGAGGTGAGGGTGCAAGCGATCGGCGGCGGTTCCGAGGAGATCATGCGCGATCTCGCGTCCCGCCAACTCGGCATCTGACCCCCACCCCACCCCCACCAACCCGTTCTGCCGGATGGGCGCGTCACGTTTGACGCGTGCGTCCGGCAGAACGGGGTCATGCGGCGTTGAGGGCCCGGCGTCGGGCCTGGACAACATCCTGGATCTCGGCGAACGTGGCGGCAGGTCGGTGGACGACCTCGCTCCATGAGACCCGAAGCACCACCCAGCCGTGGGTGGTGGCGAGACGGTCACGGCGTCGATCGTCGGCCATTGCCTGTTCGGTGGCGTGCCAACGACGCCCGTCGGCCTCGACAATGACCATCGAGTCTGCGTCGGCGAAGTCGACGACGCCGCGAATTCCGTCGAACCACGGTGGGCGAAATTGGGCGATGAAACCTGTCAGCCCGCGGTCGGCGAGCTGGTACTGCACCTTGCGTTCGAGCTCAGAGCCCGCTAGGGGATCGGCATCGAACAGGTGGATCATCAACGGCCGTAATCTGCCGATACCCGGTAGGCCCCGGCGCGCCAGCGATGAGATGCAGGCCTGCAGTTCACTCGGCACCAGATGCTTGGCCGCGATCTCGGTCTGTACCAGGTGTCGCAGGCGGTTTCGACTGAGCTCGCCTGCGAGATCGACCACGGTGCGGGCGGGCGAGGTGAACCGCAACCCATCGGAACGTTCGACGATGTCATCGACCGTGATGCGACGGGTCTCGTGCACCCGTACGCCGTCCAGTCTCTGGCTCCGCCCATTGGGCGCCGTGATGTGGATGAGGTGGTCGATTTCCCGCAACTGGAAGTTGTTGAGCGACGCCGCGGTTCGCCTCGACGCGACGCTGTTCGGGACTGCCTTGAGCGCGGCGGAGTGCCGGGTGAGCTCGTTCCGCAGCTGCGGAATCATGTACACGCCCGGATGGGCGATGGATAGGAAGCCGATCCGGATTCGTCGATCGATGGAAGATCGACTCACCCCCGCATCGAGGAGTTCCTGACGAGCGCAAACTCCGTGGTTCTGCGCCGCGATCGTGAGCAACGTGAGGGAGTGCCGTTCCGCCATGGTGCCATCCTGAGCCACCCCTGTGACAGGCTCGGCCGGTCGCCCCCAACACCGCACGTTCTGTCGGACCAGCGCGTCAGTTCCGACGCGTGCATCCGGCAGAACGGGGTGGGGTCATTGAGCGAAGAGGGCGAACATTTCGTCGAAGGCTTTCATCTGGCCGCCGCTCGCGGAGGAGGGTACGAGGATGGGGGTCGTGACGCCGGCATCGAACCAGGCCTCGACCTCATCTCGGATCCGGCCGGCAGGGCCGCTGAGGGTGCAGTCATCGAGCCAGGTGTCGGTCATCGCCTTCATGAGGCCCTCGTTGTCCTTGGCTGCGATCGCAACCTCTACGGCTTGCATTTCCTCCTCATAGCCCGCCGCTTTCCAGTAGTTCCGGTAGTTGGGGAGCGACACGTAACCTTGAAGTGTCTTGCGGTTGCGGTTCCGGGCCGCGGTGATGTCGTCGTCGATGACCGTTGGGATCATGTTTCCCACGTAGAAGCCCGCTGCAATGCGGTCATCCGGGATCAGACCGAGGGAATGGGCCATCCGTGAACGAGAAGCGTTGGCCCACACGGCGCCGTCACCCACCTCCACCGACAGCTCGACCATCTTGTCGCGCAACGTGGCCAGCGTGATGGGAGGAAGGCCGCCCTGGGGCTCGGCCACTGCTTTCATCGATTCGACGTACTCCCGGATGTCGGAGAGGGGTTTGCCGGTCTCGACACCAAGACGCTTGATGACCGGACCGTGCGTGACGCCGACGCCCAAATGGAAGCGACCGTCGGCGATCTCGTGGATGTATGCCGCTTGATTGGCGAGGGTCGTGGGGTGCTGGAGGTAGATCGGTTGGACCGAAGTGCCGAAGTGAAGGGTCTTGGTGGCGTGGGCGATGCTGAGGCACAGGCCCATGGCGTCGCCCATGCTCGGGCAGTAGATGCCCGGGAAACCCCTCCGCTCGATCTCGGCCGCGAGTTCGACGGTGGCTTGGCGGCGACCCGCCACGGCGGCAAGGGACAGAGCTGGCAATCGGTCGGTCATGCGGACATGATCGTCGGAATCCCCGCCGAATGCGAACCGCGGACAGGCTGGACGAACGGATCTACGCGTTGGCGTTGGCGTTGGCGTTGCTGACGAGCGTTCGAGCGATCACTTTGAGGCACAGCGTCTCGTCGGCGCCCTCGAAGATCGACAGCACGCGGGCGTCGACGAAATAGCGGCTGACGGTGTACTCCTCGGCGTAGCCCATACCACCGTGGATTTGCATGGCTTCACGCGTCACCCATTCGGCGGCCTTGCACACGTAGGCCTTGACCATCGAGGCCTCCATCTTGCCCTCGCCCTTGGCCATCATTCGGCCGACCGAATAGGAGAACTGGCGCGACGCCTGAATGATGGCGGCCATGCGGGTGAGCTTGGCCCGAGTGAGCTGGTAGTCGGCGATGGGCTGACCGAACACGACCCGGTTCTCGGCGTAGGCCTTGGCCGCTTCGTAGGCCGCTTGCATGAGGCCGACTGCTCGGGCCGCCGTCTGGAGCCGGCCGTTCTCGAATCCGGCCATCTGGTAGTAGAAACCTCGCCCCTCGCCTTCGGCACCCCCGATGAGATTGTCGAGCGGGACGAAGAAGTTGTCGAAGGCGATCTCGTAGGAGTGCATTCCCCGATACCCGATGGTGTCGATCGAACGCGCCTCGAGCTTGCCGCCGCCGGGCTGGACCTCTTCGAAGCCGTGGCCATCGCCACGCTCCTTGGGGACGATGAGGATCGACAGACCGCGATGGCCGAGACTGCGATCAGGGTTGGTTCGGGCCAGCAGCATGAGCACATCGGCTCGACCGGCGAAGGTACACCAGGTCTTGACCCCGTTGACCAGCCAGCCCTCGGCTCCGTCGACCTCGCCGCGCGTCGCTGTCACCTTTACGCCGGCGACGTCTGAACCGAAGTCGGGCTCGGTGACCGCGACCGCGGCCATGATCTCGCCCGCCGCCAGCTTCGGCAGCAAGACCTGC